>JAMOUL010000286.1 GCA_027062035.1 Candidatus Aminicenantota bacterium
GTTTTCCCGGGCTGACGCCGGTCATAAAAGAGGTCCAGGCAGGCGCTGTTATGGGAGGGATGGTGGATTTTAGAACCACCTTTGTTCCTGACACTGTAAGATGTTGAAGGTAAGGCATAATGCCTTCCTTCATTAAAGGATCAAGTACACGCCAGGTACCTCCGTCTATCCCTACTATTAAAACCCTCATTTAAATAATTATACTTTGAAAGACTCTTTTTAAAAAGGGGCCTTTTCCAGGAAAGCATTTTGAAAATGTAGAACTTAAAGGTAGCCGAGGCTTTCCAGTCTTTCTTTTAACGTGTCTTCCAGGAATGTTTTTTCTGTGATGTTTCGGCGAGAATCCAGTTTTATTTTCCTTTCCGGTCTTTTCTCACGGAAATTTTCCTTAAAATGATCCTTCAGAATCCGACCTTCGGCGTAGTCGGGTATGGGAAGGCCGAGTGTCCATAAAATGGTGGGCATAAGATCGAGGATATTCGCCTCTTGTTTTTCTCCCTTATCTATTATATTTCCCTCCATGATGAGGATTCCTTCTTCCTCATGATTTCCTGTGTGGTCCGCTCTGATTCTATTTTTTCTAAAGATTTTCTTCGTTTTTACAAAGGAGGAAGTGGAGAAGGCGTATCCTTCTTCTGGAATTATCATAAGATCAGGAGCTTCTATAAAATCAGTTTTTCCAAAAAGAGACTCCTTTTCAAAAACCCTGAAGACTCTTTTCCCTGTTTCAGGATCTATTTCCTGTTCCAGTTTTTCCTTTATTTCATTTCTTACTTCTTCGTAATGCTGTTCGTCGACTATTCCAGAAGGTTCCCTGCCCTTAAGGTTTATAAATATGTTCCCGTACAACCAGCCATTTACTGAGAATGCCCTGGTTTGAGAATAATCGATGGTGCTTCTGTTGGCCATTATTTTTAATTTATGTTTGGTATTTTTGTTCAAAAGCCATCTGTATAAATTAAAGAAATCCATTTTCCTCATCAATTTCATGATGCTGATAACAGCCCTTTTAGACAAGGAGCTTTTTTTTACCTGAATGAAACCATATTTATACAGGAGGGCGTTTAAGGCCACATTCTTGTAAACTGACCTGAATCCATGATCAGACATAATAATCTTTAAAACTTCCCCATTTTTTTCCGCTTCTTGAATTATTTGTTCTATTGCTCTATCGAGGGTTGCATAGACTTCTGCGCATTTGTCCTTACAATTCTGATTATAATAGGGATGACTTTTGTCAAGACAGTGATAAGCAAAGTGTTGAATTATATCGGAAGATTGAAAGTGTACCATTGCCACGTCCCAGGTCTCTGCGTTCATGAGAAATTTTGCCAGTGCTGTTCTTTTAGTAATGGTTTTCTTTAATTCATCCACAAATTTATGGAGTCCATAAATAGCATAGATTGAAGCAGTGGTCATAATCCTATAGTCAGGGAATTTCTCACGGATGGTGTCGGACAGTTCAGGTGGGTGGGTAAAAATTTTCCTGGTTCCGGGGGTTAACATTCCGGTAACAAGTGATCCGTTTACAGGGAATGGTGGATAGGTCATGGGAACGTTTATACTTATTATTCTTTTGTTAAATTCGCTGAGGATCTCCCATATG
>JAMOUL010000287.1 GCA_027062035.1 Candidatus Aminicenantota bacterium
AAAGTGCTCCCCCTGCTATAACAGCATAAAAACCCCGCATAGCTCTGTACATGAGAATATCAAGAGGGGCATGAACTCCTGCTGGGCCCACAACAACATAAAGCAAAAAGGAAAAAAATAATAGCAGAAGAATCATCATTTAAAATCCCTTATTTTCCTGTATGCTTCAATTATTAAGGGAGAAGGTCTGAGAAGTCTGTTTTCATCAATAATAAGGATTTTTCTTTTTATAACCGCAGTAACTTTTCGCCAGGGAAACTTCTCAAGATATGGATAAACATTCTCAGGTGAAGCAGCAGGTACGATCAAAACATCGGGATTTTTTAGAAATATTTCCTCTCCACTAAGGGCAGACCATCCCTTTAAATCACAGATATTATCCCAGCCGGCCCTCCTGATAAGATCATCCAGGAAGGTTCCTCTACAGGCAGTCCAGAACGGAGGTGAAACAAACCCCACATATGCCTTCCCTTTTTTCCTTCTAACCGGAGAAATTTCCCTCAAAAAATGATCCCTTATTCTTACCGCTCTGGTTTCAACCCCAAATATCCTTCCGAATAAAAGGACCATGTTAGCAATCTTATCCAGCGAATCCGGTTCTGAAACAGGGAAAACCTCTATCCCGGATCGTTCCAGGTAATTTATAAGGGTAAGGGGGGAAGGTTGCATTACAAAAACCAGCTGTGGTTTAAGAGTCCTTATCAATTCCATGTTGGGATTCAAAAGTCCGCCTACCTGCACTGCCCCTTTAACCTTTGTATAATTACTGGTACCAACTATTCTGTCCTCCAGGGAAAGAACGCCCAGGGTCTCGGTAATTGCAGGAGATAGAGATATCACCCTTTCGGGAGGGTGAAGTATCACATGCTTCCTTCCAAGTCCGTCTACAACGTCAAGGGAGTATACGAACAAGCTCAGAAGGATGAATATCGTAAACTCTTTCCAGAATTTCATCTTTCAGTACCTCCCCGGGTAAACCCCGGGACACAATTCTTCCCTCCTTCATCAAAATTGCCCTGTTACAGAAGGGCAGCAGATTTAAACTGTGTTCGCTAACCAATATGGTCCTTCCATTCTCAGCAAGCTTCCTCAACAGACTGTATATTTTCACCTGTCTATTTATATCCAGGTTAGAAGCCGGTTCATCGAGAAGCAAAATAGGGGTCTGCTGAGCAAGGAGACGCGCTATTAGAACCAGCTTTCTTTCCCCTTCGCTTAGAGACGTAAATTCCCTTTCAGCCATGGGAAGTATACCGACCAGGGCCATTGCCCTTTCACCATCCGGTGATTTGAACCTGTAAGATCCCATTTCTACTACCTCTCTAACTTTGAAGGGATAGAAAAAGGATGTGCGCTGGGGCAAAAACGAAATAAGCTCTGCTCGACGGGGCGTGGTAAGAGAGTGAACCTTCTCTCCATTTATGAGGACCTCTCCCGAATATGGCTTGAAATATCCTGCTATGGTATAAAAAAGAATCGACTTGCCGGCCCCATTCGGTCCTGCCACACAGACCATGGACCCCGGGGTAAGGGAAAAGGAGATCCCTTTCAGGATCTCCTTTCCACCCAGCTTAACCTTTACATTTTTTACCTGTAGCATATCAATATTCAAACCTGATACCCGCATATAAAGTTCTTCCAGGAGATGGGTATCCGAAGAGGTCCTGATATTCCATGTCCAGAATGTTGTGAGCCTTTAAATAGGCGGAGACCCTTCGGGAGAACCTGTAGTCCAGCGCCAGATTGATAAGAAAATATCCTGGATTATCAACTATCTTCCAGAGTCTGTCATCATAATCTTTCCTCTCCCCCACATAAATGGCAAGAACAGAGAATGAAAACTTATTAAAGGGAGAAAAACTAACAAAACCCTTTCCCATCCAGGAAGGTCTGCGAAGGAGTTCGCTGTTGTTCGTAAGGTCTTCTGCCTTTAACCTGGTAATTCCCACAAAGGAAAAAAGATTCCCCCAGTTTCCAGAGATTCCTGTCTCCCAGCCCTCTATTCTTGCCTTCCCTATATTTGCGAACTTCCTTGTAAGGTAATTGTAGGAGATGAGGTCTTCAAAGTCTGTTTGGAACAGGGTAAATGAAACAAGAACATTCTCAACGGGAAGCAGGTCAAATCCTCCTTCATACCCTTTGCTCTTTTCAGGTAATAAGTCCGGATTACCCCAGAATCCGGTGGTTTCAGAAGGGGAAGGAAATCGGAAGCCCTGTCCATAGGAACCCCTGAGCTTAAGCTTATCTTTAAGAATCCAGAATGAGGCTCCAGCCTTCGGGGTGAATTCCCCCTTATAATTAGAAGAATGGGAATACCCCCCTCCTGCAGAGAGGAAAAATCTTCCCCTCTCATATACAAAATTTCCCCATACCGAAGAATAATCCGCTGGAAAATCAGTATATTGAACCCATATATTATTTCTCGAGGTAAGATTTTCCCTCCTCATATCCACTCCTGCCACCAGCTTTACATACTTTCCCATTTTATAGGACAGGGAAGAGGTTAATCCGCGACTCTTTACCTGGGAATAACTGTTGGTCAGACCCCAGGGATCATCCGGATGAGCAAAAATATACTCCTTTCTGTAATAATAGGGAACTATTGAAATGCTAAAGCGGCTATAGTCCAGTTTAAAGGGAACCTGAATCATGAGGACCTTATCCCTTGCCCTTCTGCCAACAGCAGGCACATCCCTGAGCACAAATGGAATATAACCAAGCTGGTTTGTATAAAGAACCATGGGTTCAACTGAAAGCTTTCCAAAATCGTAACCTGCAGTCACATAGAAAGAGTTCCTCTTGTACTTGTTGTTCTCAACAATGCCCTCGGTATTGAAATAGCTGTATCCACCTTTTATGTAAAAACTATTCCTCCACATCCCTGTTTTTCCTTCAAACCCAATGGTGGCCATCCCACCGGCAAGAATGTTTACTTCACTACCCCTTTTTCTGTCAAGGGTAAAACTACTGACAAAACCCATCGCTCCATTGCCCCACAGGGCTGACTGGGGCCCAAGGACCGTTTCTACAGAAGAGAGAAAAAATGAGGGAATAAAGTCCAGGGGCAGAGAATAGGAATTGGGGTCTGTGAGAGGAACCGTATTCAGAAGAAAGACCCCCCTTGTAGAGGAAACTCCCCTGAAGAAAACAGATGATGGAATACCATGGGAAGAATTCTGTGGAATATACACCGATGGAATTAGAGTAAGTCCCTCCTTAAGGTCAAAGGTATGAAATTTTTTCAGCATCTTCAGGTTTACCATTTCCACAGATGTGGAAAGGGAAAGAAGTTCCATACCAGTTCTCTCAGCAACCACTATTACTTCTTCCTTCACCTCCTTTCCCCTCTTTCTGTCCTTCTTTTCCTTTGTCCCTCCATAGAGAAACATTGATAGCAAGACTAAAAAGGAAAGAGCCCTTTTCATAGAGAACCTCCTTGCAAGTTTTTAGGAGGGGATATATCGCCAAGGTCCTTTCCCCCCTCCGAAGAAGGACCCGGGGCCCGAGCTGGTAGGTCTTCTGGCTCCCGGATCATCCTACTCCCCACGCCTTCCCATCCCGAAACTCGGGACAGTGGCACGATGTGGGTTTCGTCCCCGGTTACAGCTGCGGGGGCAGCGGTGGCTTTTCACCACCTTCCCTGGCCCAGCCCAGGAAATTAAGTATAAAAATTTACAGATAATATGTCAAAACATTAACCAGACCATTACTCTTTTCTATAAAAACTCCTTGCGTTATACTAAATCATAATGAGAAAAAACCTCGTATATATTATGGTCTTAATATTACCCCTGTTCTTTTTTCTCGAATGTAATCCTAAACTGGAACCAGAGAAATTTTCCTTTCCTCTGGAAGAGACAAAAAAAATAGAGGTAGCAGGCGCTCCTGTATTTTTTCTTGATGGAATATGCAGCACCGATGAAGGATGGACAGTCGACATCCTCAATGAGAAGGTGGAGAAAAGAAAAATAAATAAGGCAATTTCTACGGGAACACCCTTCTCCATAGAAGGAGCAAAGGGGAGGGTATATGAAAGTATAAAGGATGGAAAAAATCTTTACTTTGGGACCGATGAAGGGTATGTATATTGCTTCAGGGGAAAGAAAAAATGCTGGGAAAGAAAAATAGGCGCCGGAGTCATAGCCAGGCCTGCAATTTACAAAAATCTTCTTTTCATTATCTCCCTTGACGCCCATCTGTACTGTTTCAAAAAGAAAACCGGAACCATCCTGTGGTTAAAAAAGCTTCCGGGAAGAGGAAAGTATCCCCCGGTGGTCATAGATGAAACAATTGTGGCACCCTCCCTTTCAAAAAAAATACTTGGATTCGACGAAAAAGGGGAAAAACTTGGAAGCTTTGAACTTGAAGGCGAGCTTAAATTCCCCCTATATGTGAGGGGAAAAAAGATCATCGCTGTAAGCTATAAATGGACAGAAGGTCTAACCATAATACAGGTTCTCGAAAAAAAGGTAGGGATTGAGATAACTATAAATCCTGAACCCCCGGTTAAAACCGGGGATCCGGTGGAAATAAAGGTGAAAACCTATGGATTCAAAAGTCCGATCATTTCCTTTTATATAAATGGAAAACTCCTGACCAGTGGAGAAGAGGCAAAATTATTGTGGATGGCAGATAAGGAAGGAACCCATAAAATAAGGGTGGTGGCGAAGGAGGGAGAGCTGCAAAGGGAGGCAGAAGAGGAATTTACTGTAATTGACCCTCTCAAAGAATGGTATAGAAAATTGCTACAAATAAGGAAAAATTGCTATTGGAAAAGGTAGTTTGTTAAAATAGCCTGATGAAAGGAAGGAGATTAACCCTCCTGCTATTTATCGCTGTTATAGTGTCTGTCTTTTCTATAAATGTATCAGTAGTGGGAGGGGGATTTTTATGGGATGATTACACTTTAATAGTTAATAATCCCAAAATTACGTCACTTAAAAATGTACCTGATTTTTTCACCAGGGGCTTCTGGGAAAATACCGAAAAAGCCAGAAAGGGAGGCTATTACAGGCCTTTAATTCTTCTGTCATACGCAATCGATTATCAGTTATACAGGCTCAAACCATGGGGCTATCATCTAACAAACCTTTTAGTACACCTGCTCGTGGTGAGTATGATATTCATATTTCTTCTGAGCCTGGAACTGGACACACTGCTTTCTTTTGCTTCGGCCCTCCTTTTTGGGATAAGCCCCTTTGTTAAAGAACCTGTGGGCTGGATATCCGGTAGAACAGATCTGTTTGCTGCTTTGTTTGTGTTAATTTCCCTGTATTTCTTCAATAAATACCTCACCAATAAAAAAATAGGCGCTCTCGCATTGTTCTACTTATCCTTTTTATTTGCAATGTGGAGCAAAGAATCCGCTTATATGTTCCCCATCCTCGCACTTGCACTTATGATATACCGGCGAAAACTGAAAACCGGTCTCTGGCCCTGGATCGGTCTAAATGTCATATGGGCTGCCTTTGTTGGCATTTCCATGGCCATCAGTTTCAATCCAGGGATACTCTACCCTCCAAGGGCCTACAGATTTCTAAATTATTCACTGAAAACCGTGGGGTATTATATATACCGGATTCTTTTTCCATACAATGTCCCTCCGGTCCCTGATTACCCAACTATATTTTCAAACCCCGTTTTCCTTTTCGCAGGAATAGCCATGCTTTTTGCCCTGTTTACCTTTGCCTATCTACCTACCCGTCGGTTCGGATTTTATATAAATTCAGCATTCATTGCCTTAATCCCTGCCTTCGGACCCATTCTTCTGTACTCTCCCACGCCCATCGCAAACAGGTTTGCTTATCTGAGCGCTATTTTTATATACCCGCTTGTTTATTTTCTCTTAAGTTACCTTATAAAAAGAAGATGGGCGGCTTTAATAGTGGTACTTATTGCAATTCCACTGGGAAAAAATTCCATTTCCATGAACAGCCTTTATATAAGCGAAAACTATTTCTGGAGCAGAACGTATGAACTTTCTCCTAATTCTGTAGTGGTTGGAATCGATTACGGATTGAATCTCATTTCTACAGGAAAATCCAAAAAGGGTCTTAAAATCCTGGAAGACCTTGAAAACAACCGAAATCTTCCAATTACCTCTTACATTCTTCTGGAACTGGGCAAAGCTCAGGCTTATCTTCAAATGGAGCAGGACGAAAGGGCTGAAAAAATCCTCACAACTCTGCTGAGAAAGTATCCCTTTCCTTTTGCAGAGGATGCGTTTGACACCTTATTTTATAATTACGTTTTCTACGGAAAGCTTGAGAAAGCCAGGGAAATTGTAGAAGAGCTTTTGAAGAAAAATAGAGACAATCCAAAACTTTTAATATCC
>JAMOUL010000288.1 GCA_027062035.1 Candidatus Aminicenantota bacterium
AGAATTTGGGGTCAGATCTTCACATTTGACAAATCTTTATTACGCCTTGCGCATAGAGCATGGTGCATTCATGTTATAACGCGAAGGAATGACTCCAGCGAACCTCTATTTTCTGATAGGGCACCCAGACCCCTTCTACCCAGCCTGAGGTAAGTATAAGTCTGAATTGAAAATCCTTTAATTTAACAGCCTTTTCTAAACCTATAACGAGAAGCTCTTTGCCCTGATAGAGGGGGTCTCCGTCTTCGTGATAGAAACCCTCTCCCTTCCAGTAAGAGATGGATGTGTTTATGATGCGGTTTTCCCATGAAAGTCTGGCTTCCCATCCCTTTCCTTTCAGGATTTCGTTTAACCATCTATCAGGAATATAGTAGGTGCGGAAGAAAGCAAGGCTGAGTTTTAACCTTCCTATGGAAGTTTGTGGTGTTGCGAAGTTAAGTCTTCCCATTAAAGCCGTCTCGTCTCTGGGCCCCGCATGGTGTTCCAGGTATTCCCCTCCATAATGTATGTAGTGGTACTGAAAATCGAATGATAAGGGGTCTAAATCATAACTGAAGACAGCCCCGACGTCGAATTTTTCCTGAACCAGGACCCTCATCTCCCTCTGCCAGTTTATCCAGATGTCCCCTCTGGTTCGTTTCCCATTGAATAAAAGCTGGAACCCCCTTTCTGCAGGACGATCATAATAAAAAGTGTCGAAAAATATAGACCTGTGTAATCCGTGGAATCTTTTAATGTTTCCAAAAACAAAGGTGAACCACGGTTTAGGAGTGAAGGAAATAGAGAAATAGGGTAATAGCTCCCTGTCGCCTCCGTAAAATCTCCAGAGGATTACCCCTACATCCGCAGTAACCTGTTTATTTACGGAAAAGGAAAAAAATCCTTCCATAGTATCTCCGAAGAAGGTCCGTCCGTCGTAGTAAGGATTGTCCTTGTATTCGAAATTGTAAAAGAGGGAATAGTTGTTCAATGTAAAACTTACGCCGTTTGCCAGTGTAAAGGCAGTTATGAGTAAAAACAGAGCTATCTTTCTCATAGTTGCTCATTATAAGATAAGGCATATTTGCAGTCAAAAAAATCTTGAACTTAAAGGAAGGGTATATTATATTAATTTCATGAGAACTATAGCTCTAATAACGGATTTTGGCGAGAAAGATTACTATGTTGGCGCAGTTAAAGGGGTAATACTTTCCATCAATCCAGATGCGAAGATAGTGGATGTAACCCATGAGGTAATCCCATTTCATCCCATTTCTGCTGCATATATACTGATGGGAGTTATGAATTATTTTCCGCGGGATACTATTTTTCTAACAGTGGTGGACCCCAGGGTGGGAACGGATCGAAAGATCATTCTAATTTCTGCGGATGGAAAGTACTACATCGGTCCTGATAATGGGGTTTTTGCTCCAGTTTATCAGTATAGTGAGATTTACACGGTTTATGATATAACCGCAGAGCATTTGTTTCTTCCCGGGACGAGCCACACCTTTGAGGCCAGGGACAAAATGGCACCAATAGCTGCCTGGCTGTCAAAGGGATTGCCGGTGGAACGTCTTGGTGAGCCAACAGAAAATTATAGAAAATTTAAATTCCCT
>JAMOUL010000289.1 GCA_027062035.1 Candidatus Aminicenantota bacterium
AGCCCTGGAAGCTATAAGGGATAATTCCTCTCCCTTAATTGAGGCTCCTTCTAATACCTCAATCCTATCCCCGACATAAATGATTTTTTTTCCCTTTACCCTGTATCCCTCCCCTGTGGAAATGCTTCCGTCTGATATGGAGAAGGTTTTACCTTCGATGGTCGCTTTTCTTCCCTTAATGAGATTTCCCTGTTTTACTATCCTTACCTTCCCCTCAAGGAACTCCTTTCCATCCCTTCTAATCAGCCTCTTACATTTAAAAACTGTATCTCCCTTCTTACCTTCAACCTTTCCTGAGGCCTCCACATCTTCCCCGTCCACATCAATGGTACTGGCTGCAAGGGATAGGTCCCCGGATACATACCTGGCTTCCTCCATGCTCAGCTTCCTCCCATCCCGGGAAATCTCTGCGGAAGAAGCCTCAATTTTCATGTCCTTCTTTGTTATCACGACCTCACCCTGAAGAAGCATCCTCTCCTTTTCTATTTCTCCGCTGGAAGCCCTTACCCTGAAATTTTTACCCTTTATTAACAGGTTTCCCTCTGCCCTTATCACTTTTGTTCTGTCTTCTATGCTCACCTGATCCGCCTTCAGATTGAGGTCATCCTTGACAATAAAAGTGTTCTTTGCCTTTATTCCCTTATCTATTACCACTTCATACCATTTTGCAAGCAAAAAACCTTCCCCTTCCCCCAGACTCAGTCGTCCACCCTTCACAGCCTCTACCTTCTCAATCTCCCCTTCCCTGAGGAAAAACTTCAATAAGGGCCCGTGAAGTGTCCGGGAACTCAGATAAATCCCTGCTGGCCTTCCCTTTAAAAACCCCACATTTTCGCTGTTATGAAGTTCAAGCCTTGCCCCGACTATTGAAACTTCCCCTATCTTAAAAACAGGATTTATGAAAATTGCGAGTTTTTCCTTGAGTAAAAACCTTCCCCTGGCAGCTCTGCCTTCCATTTTTCCCCTTTTAAACTGAAGGCTGGAACGTACAAGCACTACGTCCTTTTTGGGCATGTAGATGGCATCCTCTGTACTCATCTCCTCTCCCTTTCCCTGAAGGAATACCTTCCCCTTAAATTCGTATCTTGTGCGGGCAGGATTTATGGTGCACTGTTCCGCTGTGATCACTGTGTCCGAGGTATAAATGGTGATCTTGATGTTCCCGAGAAGATGGGTAAAGTTCCTGGAATCGACCAGGTATTGATCCGCTATAGCAGTGTATTTGACCTTTTTGCCCGACATTTCAGTATACTGAAATCTCAGTTGAAAGGATTTTCCGCTCACAGGACGGAATCTGGCACCCACTGTTTCCCTCGGCCTGAAAACGAAATAAAGAATAAGCCCGATGAAGGCCAGAAGCAGGGAAAGGAAAAATATTCTTAAGGTTCTCACATCTCCTCTTCTTCTATTATTATTTCAGGGCCCTGTCCGTTGTTCTCCCTGAGGGTAAACACGATATCCAGTTTTTCTCCCTTCTTCAATTTTCCAAGCAGACCTCCCTTCCAGAAAACCCCGGGAATTATCTTATCTCCCTGTTTAAGCACTGTTCTGAAGCCATTGTACCAGGGGCCGGGATTGTGAACCACCTCCA
>JAMOUL010000290.1 GCA_027062035.1 Candidatus Aminicenantota bacterium
CTATTTTTTTCATTGTTTCCCTGCTTATTTCCTTCATCTGTCCAGCTCTCCACCTATCATGTTTATGGAGGCAAAGGTCGGAATAACATCTGCTACATAATGTCCTTCTATCATTTTCCCGAGGGCGGACATTATGGAAAACACAGGGGCCCTTAGATGCAACCTGTATGGTCTGTCACCGCCATCGCTAACAATGTAGAATCCCAGCTCACCGTTTCCGCCCTCCACAGGAACATAAACCTCTCCAGTCGGTGGCCTCAATCCGTGTCCACTCATTATCAGCTTGAAGTGTTTTATCATTCCTTCCATTGTCCTGTACAGATCCTCCTTTGGGGGAAGAATGTATCGGGGAACCTTTGCCATTATCTGGTCATACAGATCCTTTTCCATTCCTTCAAGATTTGGACTTAACTTCAATTTACCATCAAGATATTTGCCCCTATGGGAAGCTTCAATCGCTTCATATGCCTCCACCACCTCGTCCTCTGTCCTTACCGGCCCTTTTTCTATCTTTTTGAAAGCCTGTTCTATTATTCTGATACTCTGTTCTATTTCCTTCATTCTTACCATGTAACGGTCATAATTGTCCCCCCTTTCTCCCAGGGGAACATCAAACTCCACCTCGTCATAGTAAAGATAGGGAAAGGTTTTTCTCACATCATAATAAAAACCTGTAGATCTGAGAACCGGACCTGTAAATCCATAACTTAATGCCTCTGCCTGGGAAACAACGGCAATATCCCTTGTCCTTTTTAGAAAAATCGGGTTGTTTGAAAGCAAACCATGAACATCCTTTACCGCCTTCCTTACTTCTCTGAGAGCCTCCTTCAAAAGTTCCTCAAAATTATCGGGCACATCTGCCTTTACTCCGCCGATCCTCACATAGGAGGTGGTGAGCCTTGCCCCGGTCGTGGCATCAAGTATATCCCAGAGAAACTCCCTTGCCTTTATCATGTAAAGAAAAACGGTAAAGGCCCCCAGTTCCATACCTATGGGGGCAATACATGTAAGGTGGTCCGTAATTCTGGAGATCTCCCCGAAGATCATCCTCAGCCATTTTGCACGTGGAGGAACATCTATTCCCAGAAGTTTTTCAACCGCCATAGCATAGGCAAGATTGTTCAGGATCGGGGAAACATAGTTCAGTCTATCTGTGTAGGGAATAACCTGCATATATGTTCTATTTTCCGCTGTCTTTTCAAAGCCCCTGTGAAGATATCCGATTTCAACATCAGCCCTGATAACCCTTTCTCCATCCAGTTCCACCTTTATCTGGATGGTCCCGTGCATGGCAGGATGTGAAGGACCTATGTTCAACAGCATCCTTTCCATTATTCCCTCTCAGGTCTGAGAAGTTTTATCCTGGGCTGGGACTTCTTTAGAGGATAATCTTTCCTCAATGGATGACCTTCAAACTCAGGGTAGAGAAGGATCCTGCGGAGATCAGGATGTCCCTCAAATTCTATTCCAAACATGTCGTATACTTCCCGTTCAAGCCAGTTAGCATTTTTCCAGAGAGAAGATGCCGATGGAATTTTTTCCCCCTCATCAAGAGGAACCTTTAATCTGAGTCTTGTCCTGTTCTTTATAGAAAGAAGAAGATACACAACTTCAAACCTTTTATCCCTTTTACCGAGATAGTCAACAGCAGTTATATCAAGAAGAATCTCGAAATGCTTATGAAATTCTGAAAGTATATCAGTTATTGAGTCCCTTGTGCAGTAAAAGCTTGGTATCTCATCAGCTGCTTCTATTTTTTTTAGATTATATTTTTCTGCTATTTCCTCAATGACCATTTCTGTTTTTCCTTCTGAATTTTTTCCTGAAGTTTCATCAATCCGTCAAGTACAGTCTCCGGCCTTGGTGGGCATCCCGGTATATAGATATCCACCGGGATAATAGAATCAATCCCCTGAACAGCAGCGTAATTGTCATACAGTCCTCCGGTAATTGTACAGGTTCCGAAGGCTACAACCCATTTGGGCTCGGTCATCTGGTCGTAAACTTTTCTTAACACAGGAGCAAGCTTATGGGATATGGTTCCCACAACAAAGAGAACATCTGCCTGTCTGGGGGTAAAACGGGTAAGACCTGCACCAAATCGGTCTATATCAAAGCGAGAAGCAGCCGCAGACATATATTCCATTCCACAACACGCTGTAACAAATGGGTATTGGAAGACCGAATACTTCCTTGCCCATCCTATGAATGATTCCAGAGTTGTGGTTATAAAATTCCCTTCCTTCATTTTTCCCACTCGAGGTCGCCCTTTTTCCAGGCGTAGAACAAAGCAAGCAGTACAAAAACCTGAAATATTACCATTACAATAAAGAACAGCAGGGGGTCCTTTTTAAAGGCGAGAGCCCAGGGAATAAGAAAGGCGATTTCTATATCAAAAACAAGAAATAAAAGTGCTATTCTAAAATAATGAATGGAAAAATTCCTGGGAACTCCCTTTTGAAGCGGCTCAACTCCGCACTCAAAGGGTTCCTCTTTGGAGGGATTTTCTCCCCTGGGACCAACGACCTTCCCTGCAAAGAACATCATCAAACCTATTAACAGAACAAAGACGCAGGAGAAAAACAGTTCCATTTTCCCTCCTGGGAGGAGGGGGAAATCCCCCCTCCCAATTTATGGTTAGAATCTGAAGTTTATTCCAAAGAGAAGCCTTACCTGATCGGCTTTGGAATCGAAATTGGCGAATGGAAGTCTTCCTTCGAAGAAGAGGGAAACTGCGGTATTGTCTGTGGAGTAAACCTCGTATCCGAGTTTACCAATCACATCGGCCTTGTTATCTCCGCTAACAATCCACGCACCCACACCTGCTCCGATAAAGAATCTTTCAGGATAATAGAAGAAAAGGAGATCTGCTGTAATTGGAGTTCCATAATCATCGTTTTCATCCTTACCCTTCACCACGATTGCCGGGCCGGCGAGGGCTGCAAACCTGAAGGTATGGTCAATTCTGTACTGATATCCCAGTCTCAGAGGAACGAGCCAGCGAGGATCGGACTGGGCCATCAGTCCTGTTTCAAACATAAAGAATCCTCTTCTGAGAACCTTGTACATACCAGCACATCCGGCGGATGTTACATGATGGTCATCTTCAGCAATCACTGTAACGTTAAAGTTCCCGGCCTTTGTGGGTTTGAACTTATAGATATAAGGAGGAGTGGTAAGGGTCTTTTCTTCTACAACATTTCCATCCTTCTTAATGGTGAACTTAACTCCGATAAGCTTTCCTTCTGGATCGGAGGAACCGGAAGCATCCAGTGTAACCTCTTCACCGGTAAGAACCTCAGCAGGAGAAACCTGAAGGTCACAAACAGGGGGCTGGTTCTTCCAGTATTCTACAGTTGCCACACAACCATTGGAAGAAGCAAATCCGTGTTCATCATAAACCACTGCTTCAAAATTGTAATTTCCGGGCTCCTTTGCAGTGAAGGTGGCCTTATCGCACTGAGAAGGAGTAACCTCAACTTTGGTAACAAGATTACCGTTCAGCATTACCTTAACTACGGCCTTTGCCCAGTTCTGTGATTTGCAAAGGTTAAAGGTAACAGGATTGCCAATCTCAACCCTTGCAGGTGCTACTGTGAGTGCACAAACAGGGGCGGGCAATTCAGTAACCGATTTGAGAGAAATGTTTCCGCAGATTTTGGGAACAATAATTTCATAGGCTTTGAGATCGTGATAAATGGTGACCTTATAAGCCTTAATCGGTTTTCTTCCAGCCCATTCTACGTCCTTTACGACCTTTACCCTTTTTCTGCTTCTAAACATCATCCATTCAAGGGTTTCTCCGGGCTGAATTTCGATTTCTTCTACCTTGGCATTTTTCAGCTGATCCAGGAAAGGAAGTACGAGATCGCCATATCCTGCTTCCTCAAAACCAATCTTAACATCTCCGGCAAAATCAATGGCGATCTTGTAAAGGTCATCCGGGGTCAGATTTTTGCTTTTGTAAAAAGCATGGGGACCTAACCTTTTAATCTTTGTAGTTGCTGCAACAGGCAAAACAAAGGCAAGGATTAAAAAGATTACAAATATTTTTTTGCTCATGCTCACCTCCAATCATATTTATAGTGAAAAATTCTGAGCTTGTCAATAAATTCAGTATAATTATAGCGAATGGAGAAATTATTATCAACGATAATAGTAAATTACAACTCTGATAAAGATTTAAAATTTTTAATTCCCACAATTACGGACCAGTCAGACGAAGTAATAATAGTGGATAATGGTTCAGAAGATGGTTCTTTTGAAATTGCGTGTGCCTTCCCTGAAGTAACAGTGATAAGGACCGGAAAAAATCTGGGTTATGCCGGAGGCGCAAATCTTGGAATTTTAATGAGCAAGGGGAAATATATAGCCATATTGAATCCGGACACATACTTCACCAGGGATTACTTTAAAATTTTGATAGAAAAAATGGAGGATGACGAAAAAATAGGGTCTATTACAGGTAAGCTTTTGCGTTTTGACAAAAAAACAATTGACACAACCGGCCAATTCAGAAGGCTTTCGGACAGACCCAGAGAACGTGGATATGGCAGAAGGGACAAAGGACAGTACAAAACAGGTGAAGTTTTTTCAGTTTGCGGTGCGGCTGCCCTTTATAGACGTTCTGCCCTGGAATCGGTAAAGGATGAAAATGGATACTTCGATGGAAGATACTTCGCCTTTTTCGAGGATTTTGACCTCGGGTGGCGGCTCAGGAAAAGGGGATGGAAGGCATGGTACATGGAAAATGCGGTGGGATTCCACAGAAGAGGGGGAGGCAAACGGGGCTCCTCTCTTCCATACCTCAAATTATCCCCCTGGCTTAAAGCAGTAACCCTTAGAAATTACTGGTTGACTATAAGGAAAAATGAAACTTTCTGGGGCTTTATATTAAGGTTTCCATTTATTCTGGGAAGAAGCGTTCTGGTCCTGCTTTCTCTCCTCTGGACCCCCTCTGCCTTTGGATATTTAATTAAGGAACTAAGGAGGTAAGTTTGAATCAATATTTTCTGCCGGTTTTATCTTTTCTCCTTTCACTTTATTTCACCCCTCTGGCGATAAAAATAGCCAGAACCTACCAGATGGTGGACAAACCCGACGGCAAACTCAAACTTCATAAGGAACCTGTGCCATACCTGGGAGGAATTGCGGTTTTTCTTTCCTTCCTCCTTTCCCTTTCCCTGCTTTTTAACCTGAACAGAGAAATTCTGGCTCTGCTCTTTGCATCCACCATAATACTTTTCACCGGATTCATAGACGATCTGATTACCATAAGTCCATTATCCAAGCTGCTGGGCGAAATTCTTGCCACATGGGTCCTTATACGTGGAGGAATAAGAATAAAATTGATCTTTCTTCCAGACTGGGCATCCATAGCTCTGACATTTCTGTGGGTGCTTTTCCTTTCCAATAGCTTTAACCTCGTGGACATAATGGACGGGCTTGCCGGGACAATATCCTTTTTCTCCAGCCTTTCCCTGGCCAGCATTGCCCTCGTTTTTGGGGCAAAAACCACCGCAATAGCAGGACTTTCAATGGCTGGAGCCATTCTGGGGTTTCTTACCTATAATTTGCCACCTGCAAGAATTTACCTGGGCGATACGGGGTCTCTCTTTATAGGATTTTCCCTTGCTTCAATCACCATGCTGGTAGATTACACTAAAACCAATTTACTGGGTTTCGTAGTTCCCCTTTTCTTCCTCTGGATTCCCATTTTTGAAGTGATTTTTGTTTCAATTGTGAGAATATCCAAGGGAATACACCCCTTCAGTGGAAGTCATGACCACTTCCCGTACAGGTTAGCTAAGGTTCTGGGAAGTAGAAGGAGAGCTCTGGAAATGATAGCCGTTATCCACTTCTTCATGTGCCTGTGGGGGATAACCATCGTCTCAAGGAGCGCAAAATTTACTGTAATTTCAATAGTTCTCCTTGCAGGGATCTCGGTTTTAGCCGGCATTTTTCTTTCAAGGATAAAGACATGAAGGTGGTAATACTCGGAGCAGGGGTAACGGGAATCACCATAGCAAGGGAATTCCCTGAGGCCGTAATTATAGAAAAGAGTTCTGCCGGGGGGCTTCTCCGTTCCACGAAAATACAGGGTTTTACCTTTGATACAGGGGGACATCTGTTCCACTTTAAAGAGGAGACTCTCAGGAAGGAATTCGAAGCTCTTATGGGAAACAATTATTTAAAACTGAAAAGACGGGCAGTAATATATCTTATGAATGAGATAATCCCCTATCCCTTCCAGGCGAATTTCTTCCCCCTTCCCCAGCGTGTAAAAATGGAGTGCCTC
>JAMOUL010000291.1 GCA_027062035.1 Candidatus Aminicenantota bacterium
AATAGATTACGGCTTTGATGAAGTGAGGGCTCCAACCTTTTCTGCCAGACAACTCATAAAACAGCGCAGCCTTGAGATCCACCATTTTGTTATAGGATTTCTTCTTACCCCATGGGGAAGAAAAATATTCCCTGTCCTCTGGGAATTCGCAACAAATCCTGACCCTTATTTTATCACCGAAGAAACAAAGAAAATCATTAAGAGAACCAACCTTTCTGGAAAACCTTTCTTTCTGGTGGCCTTTTATTCATGTACCCACTTCCCCTATGCAGTACCCTATCCCTATTATCGGCTATACGCACGAGAAAAATACAGAGGGCCAAATAAATACATGAAGCAGAATCTCCTGAAGGAATATACGGCAAAGGTTCCTCCGCAGGAAAGACAGCAGATAATGGACCTTTATGACGGCGGTGTGAAGATGTTCGATGATACTGTGGGGGAAATGCTTGGTTTCCTTCAAAGGAGCGGGCTTCTGGATAACACCATAATCATAATCATGTCAGACCACGGAGAAAACATATACGAAAACGACTACGGAATGGGCCATGGAGATCATCTAAGGGGACATTTGAGCAATGCAATGACCTTTGGAATCTGGTGGAAAAAGCAAAATTTCGGTGGAAAGAAAATAAATGAGGTCACAAGGGAAAAGGATATTGCACCCACATTGCTCTCCCTCCTTGGAATAAAATCCCCTTCACAATTTCAGGGAAAAAACCTCGTTCCTGCCATTGAAGGAAGGGAAAAGCTCAATCTGACCGCCTATATGGAAACCGGCCTCTGGTATTCAGATGCCATGCCAGGAATAAAGCCCCGGGTAAGGATCTCCTACCCTGATGTTACGGCACTTATGGAAGTTGACCCCGAAAGCACTGAGATTGTCCTTAGAAGGGAATTTTCTTCTGTTGTGATCAATTCCAAACACAGGGCACTCAGGACCAATACCTGGAAGTACATTTACATGCCGGGAAACTACAGGGTCCGGGAAGAACTTTACTCGGGATTTGTTCAAAGGCCCTCCAATAACAGGGCAAAGATGTTTCCTGATATTGTGAGGAAGTTCAGAAAAAGCCTACTCAATTATCTTGGAAAGAGCGCCTTTATTTCCCCTTCAGGATACATAATAGAACGCGTTAAGTAGGTTTTAGCCTATATTCCAAAAATTTATTTTCAAAATTTGACTATCCCTTACCTTTATACCCTTAAAAAACTTAAGCAAAAAGTTTTAGCATTATTTTTATCTTTTCCTTTCTAAAAATTTCTTTTAACTCGAGAGGATCCCATGGTAGCAAAACTTCTACTGGCCAACTGGCAGCTTCATCCGGAAAATCCTCTATTCGTTGAAGTGCAATTGCAAACCAATAAAGATCAAAACCAGGGTCCTTTTCCTTCGCCCATGAAAGTAGGTCATATACTTTTTCCTTCCTCATTAGAAAATAAAGGTCCACTGCATCCCGTGGTTCCCACCTCCCATAATAAGCCAGCACCTTCTCAGCAGCAATGTCTTTATAACTATTAATATAGACCCCAAATTCTGAAAGATTCACCTCCTCCAGACGATATGGAGAATCCTGAGCAAGGTCAATCCTTAACTGTTGTCCCTCTTTCTCTACTAAAAACTCTACATAACTAGAGAAGCGCTTCGTTACCCTTCCATTCCACCCTTTCTCTTTTAACTTTCCTTCTAAATTTCTGGAAAATGGGAGTACCAGGTTTTCTTCTGAAGTAAAAAGATCAAGGTCATAAGAACGGCGATGTCCAAGATAAAAAGCTGCCAGAGCTGTTCCACCCGTAAGATAAAACCTCTCCTGATCAGGAAGAGAAGAGAAAAATAAAAGGAATTCTTTCTGTATAGGAGAAAGTATTCCTTTATCCTTTAACATCAATATTTTCCAGCAATATTTTCCATACCTTATATATGGGAGGAGAAAGATTTAAATTATCAAGTTCCTCTGCAATTTTCTTCAATCCAATTTCTTTAATAAGGAATCTTATATCCTCCACACCACCATGCTCCAGAACCTGTTTTATATACCATCTGCGTTGAAAAGAGTCACTAAGATCAACAGAACTTACACTCCAGACTACTCTTTTGGAAGGAAAAAATCTCTTAAATACTTTTGTTCCACTCACATTTAAATTCTATTCAATTAACGGGAGTATGTCAAAATTAAGGCTATTAGCCAGTTACCTCTTTCTGAAACGGAATATGCGGAAGGATTTATTACCGGCGAAATCGGTGGCCTCTACAGTGAGGTTGTGCCATCCAGGGCGAACCCTTATATCCAGCATGGCGCGTCCACTATCGTAATCGAAATCCGGGATGTATTTTTTACCATCCAGAACAAAGTAAATCTTAAGAGGATCAACCCCTGAACCCCTGTCCTTTATTTTCGCCCTTATGGAAGTGCTATTTACCCTTACCCTGTAAATCCGGGGAGGGGTAAGGTCCCTTGCAAGAACGAAAACTCCAAGAAGCTTCGTCTTCACCGTCCACCATCTGCCTGATCTTTCTCCTCCGAGGTAAGCCCATCCATTTTTGAATTTTCTATAAATACCCGCCCTATCAGCGGAAAAGTCTTCAGGAAGCCTTATCCTCACGGTGGCCCTTTTCCTGAAGAGAGCCTCAACAGGAGTTACAAGATAGGACCGGGAAATAGGCATAAGCTCATCGGGAAGCTCTGTCTCCAGCACAGAAATGCCGGCATCCGCAACCCCTGGAAAATCCTCATCAGGAATTTCCACCTGAAATCCTCCTGCCCCTTCTCTTACCCGGAAAGCAAAGCCATTTTTAACCACAAACCCTGTGTCTTCAGGAGAAAGAACAAGAAAGCACCTGTCGTTACAGAAAAGAGGTCCTCCTGCAAAATACTGATCCACATAGACCTTCTTCCACCCTATATGGTATTCAACTTCCCGGGCATCTATGGCCTCGCCGGAACTAATAGCGCTGGAGTTCTCAAGCACTATCCATGGAGAAAGGAAATTCTCCCACCTTGCCTTTATCTTAAACACCGCGCCCTCAGGAAGGTCCTCAAGGTTTCCATCCTTCCATCCATTCCCGTCCTTTATCATGACCTCATCTATAATGGAAGAATATATTTTCCCCCTTTTATAAGGAGGAGGAACATGAATAAATTTTAGAAAGGCAACTGTGGTACTTCCATGCTCGTTGGACCCCTTTATGGTAAGGACATGGGAACCTTCATAAATACATATCGGGGAAGTATCAAAACGGGGAATGGAATATAAAGGAACTTTTGTAGAGGACAGGGAAATATTAAAGACCCTCCCTGCAAGATAGCTCTGAGAGAAGGTAAAACTGTCTCCTCTGGACGAAAAAATCCGCTTTCCATCCAGAAAGGCCTCAAGGGAATATACCCCGCATCTTCCCTTGCATTTTTCGTATGCATTGAGAAAAACCCTGAAACATCCGTGAACCGGTATCCTGACAGAGCTGTATGTACTGCCGTGCCTTTTGAGTCTTCCGTAAAACCTTGTGGGTTTTAAACCCACGTAACTGCCGCTTTTTGCCACCTCAAGCACAAATCGTCCGAAAACGACCTTTCCCACAGGGGCATCGAGATAGAAAAGAGGATTGACGGGCTTCATTTCACCTTTTCTGATCTCAAAGTGAAGATGTGGCCCTCCTGCTCCCATCGCCCCACTGTAACCTATCACCTGACCGCGGCGCACCCTTATGGGTTTATCAAGGTAAAAGGTATTAAGATATTTGGTACCCTTTTTTCTGGCCTCCCTTTTTATAAGGTCTTCAAGGTGAAGCACCCTGTTTTCGAACTTTCTCAAATGTCCGTAAACGGTTACGTATCCACCCGGATGTCTTATGTAAATAGCCCTTCCGAACCCGTACCAGCCGTAGAAGATTCTAAAAATCTCCCCGCTGGCAGCTGCCCTTACAGGAAGTCCCTCTCTCCTGTTGGTTGAAAGGTCAACCCCGCCGTGAAAATGGGTGGTTCTGTACTCATAAAAATTGGATGTAAGGGCAGTAAAGGGGAAAAGAGGCCAGGAGAACTTCGTGGAGGAAAACAACATCAATGGAAATGCTGCAATTACAACTATTTTTTTCATACTTTGAAATTATACATTTTTTTCGTAATATAGGGTTATGGTAAATCTTTCTTCATATTTAAGAAGGGAACTTATCGGGTTAAACCAGAACATTGCCTCCAAGGAAGAGGCATTAAAGTACATAGCAGAGCTCCTGGCTAAAAATGGTTTCGTAAAGGACAGCAAAAAAGCCTTTGAAGACCTCAAAAAGAGGGAAAGCATCCAGTCAACTGGAATAGGAAACGGCATAGCCGTTCCTCATCTCCTCTCTCCCCTGGACGAACCTGTGGTTGGCTTCGTAACATTAAAAAAGCCCATAGAGTTCCAGTCTGTGGACGGAAAACCCGTGGACTTTCTGTTCTTTACAGCTGCCTCCAACCCAAACCTTCATTTGAGAATGCTGGCAAGGCTGGCAAGACTCGTTAAATCCACTCAAATAGTGGAGAAGATAAGGAAGGCAAAGACCCCTGAAGAGGCCTATGAAATATTTAAAGGGGAGGAGATCAAGCTTTGAAACTTCTTATCGCGGTTATAAAGAAAAAGGATAAATTTGAGGAGCTTCTTGAGGCCCTTATAGAAATAGGGGTGCCGGGTATAACAATCCTGGATTCTGTAGGGGCAATGGACTACCTGAAGGAAGAGGTGCCTATCTTTGCTGGATTCAGGGCATTTTTCGAGGGAACCTCCTCCTTTTCAAAGACCATATTCTCCGTCATTCCTGACGAATTAGAAGAAAGTGCCTTCCGGGAAATAGAAAAGGTCATTGGAGATCTGAAAAGGCCGGATGTAGGAATAGCTTTTACTGTGCCGGTCTCTCAAGTAAGGGGGCTGCGGAAATAACCTTTTCCAGGGAAAATACCACCGAAGACTTAAAGTTTCGCGGGATCTCTGAAGTAGCACGTAAAGCCTCTTGCTTCGTGGGAAAAACCCCAAAACATATTCTGTAGCATAATCTCCCGTTCAATCTATATGGAACTGCAAAGAGATTTCTATTCCCGGAGGAAAAGGCGTAAATAACGTTCTCCCTCAAACAATCGAGTTCAAGCAGAAGGGTATACCCCTTTACTCCCCTGTATTTCTCCACCCATATCTGAGCCGCCCTTCTTATCCTTCCCTGCCTTATAAGAGAAAGGGGATCGGGCCCAAAAAGTGCCGTTGGTTTCTCAGTAACGGCCCGGGATGTCCGGGATTTCTTCTTAATCACAGGAACTTCCTCTACCTTTTTCTGCTTTTCTACCTCCGAATTCCGGACAGGAACATCCCCTGAAGGTTTCAGGGTTTTCTTTTTCACCTGTTCTTCCTTCTGTATTGCCTGATCTATTGTAAGCCTCTCCTTCTCAGGTTCCTCCTTCTTTTCAGGGAGCTTAATCGGTTTCGGCTTTACCACCTCTTCGGTAGCACTCTTTTCAGGAAATATGCGTTGCTTTATCTCCGATAAATTCAGATTTCCGCTGTAATAAAGCCAGCCCAGTCCTCCGATAAGGATTACGACTCCAAGAAGAATTATCCATATACCCCGTTTCTTTTCCTTCGTTTCCTGCACAAATTCGAATTCATCCAGCACCTCTATTTCTTCGGGCTCTTCTTCTTCCTTCCACCTCTTTAGCATTCCAACAAGATAAAGAAACACCACTATCTTCAGGGTTTTAAATTCTCCAAGGGGAGATTCGGAAAGTATCCTTGAGATTTTTCTTGCATTTCGAAAGTCCTCCAGGATCAGGAGCTCATCGGAGGAAAGGCCCTGGGGTTTTTCAACCGCTGCCTTCAGAATTACATCAAGATTCTCAAAATAATCCCTGTAGAACTCCCTGTTGTCCGTTTTATTCAGAGCAAAACGAAGGGCCTCTTCTATCCTGACACCTCTTCCTTCCACCGGTCCTTCTTCAAACACGTAATCTATTTCACCCCATGAAAAGGCCTTTGCCACCATTTCCATGATTCTCGTTCTTTTTAACAGGTCAAGCTCGGTTCTGGTGAGAAATCCCTTTTCTATAACATATTCTTCCAGGGTCTTGTGTTCCTTTGAGGCCTTTTCCACAAAATCAGTTGGTACTGAACCTCTCCAGATCAAAAACTCCTCAAGGCTCTCCCCCTTTTCATTGGAAAGGGCTTCTATTATTTCGCTCCCGTTAATATAAAACAGCTTGAATCTATCCCTGCTTGCGATCTGAAGCACTCCTGACTTACGGCGGTT
>JAMOUL010000292.1 GCA_027062035.1 Candidatus Aminicenantota bacterium
GTCTTTATTTCCTGGCATGTAAATTGTATGGAACATCTCTATTCCCTGCCAGGATTCCTCAGTTGCATAAATACCCTCTCCCTCCCTGGTATTAACGCCCGCCATAAAATCTCCTGTAAAAAGAACCTCGCTCTGATAGTCGTAGAACATCATAGCTCCTCTGAAGTGGCAGTAATATGCAGGAACAAATCTTACTCTGTGACCTGTTTTTTTAATGCTAAGAACTTCCGATTTAAAGTTCTCTATGAGTTTAACCCTTTCCTCCGGAATTCCGTACATCTTTACAAGTCTGAAGGTATCCACAGATGTTACAAGGACTGACTTTGGAGCACTGGCCATTATCATTGGAACGAGAGAGGATACATCAGGGTCCTGATGGCTGAGAAAAATTATATCTATGTGCTGGATCCCATCGAAAAGCTCCTTGGAAGCTGTAATAATAGAATCGGCATCCAGCTTTGTGCCGGGATCCATTATCATATTAACTGAGTCACCTGAATTTACAAACCTTTTGAAATATATATTTCTGTGAAGCTCTTTCTCGGGGCTCCTTAGAAGATAAAATTCCTCTCCTATTTCATGGAGTTTTATTCTGGGCATCTCATCCTCCTGAGACTGGAATTAAAGCAATTCTAACCTTACCATAATTTTAGAAATATCTCAAATCCAGTGGTAAAAAACCGGCCACCAGGATAAAATTACCCTGATGGGCATTAAGGTTGAAGGATATACAATTTCCGATTACGAAATATCGCAGGAAAAGAAAAGGCTGGAACCCTATTTCGCACAGGTTTTCGGTGAAAAAAAGGGAAAGAATAGTGAAAACAGGCTGACTGACTGGGCAGTGGAGAATCTGGTTGAAAGAACTTTAATCTTCCTTAAGTTTAGGGAGGGAAAGGATGCAGACCCTGAACATTTCCTGAAAAAATTCATCTCCGAAGATGAGCTGGAAATATTTGTTGATGAATTAAAGGCCAATGCAAGAATAGATTTCTACGAAGAAGAAAAAAGACATTACCCTAAAAAATTACATTCCCTTCTTATAAAGCCTGCCGGACCGGACTGCAATATGGAATGTGATTACTGTTTTTACCTTAACAAAAAAGACCTTTTTAGAGGACTCAAACACAGAATGTCCCGGGAAACTCTGATTGAACTTATATACCAGAGCAGTCTCCAGGGAGAACCGGTAATTTACTCCGGATGGCAGGGAGGAGAACCAACTCTGATGGGCTTGGACTTTTTTAGAAGGGCCGTCGAACTACAGGACTTCTTCGGAAACGGGATAAAATTTATCAATGCCATTCAGACCAATGGTCTTCTACTTGATGAAAGATGGGCAGAATTCTTCAAAAGAAACGATTTCCTGGTTGGAATTTCACTGGATGGTCCCCACCATATTCACGACAGATACAGAAAAACAGCCGGAGGAAAGGAAACATTTCGTACTGTGGAAAGAAATACCAGAATGCTACTGGATTATGGGGTAAAGGTAAACATACTGGCTACAGTAAACGACTATTCCGTAAATTATCCTGAGGAAATCTATGAATTTTTCAGGGAAATGGGAATAAAGTACATTCAGTTCATCCCCATAGTGGAAAGGATACCCGCTGATGCTGGAAAATATGCAGCGTTTTCGGTCAAACCCAGGGACTTCGGGGAATTTTTAATCCGGACATTCAACCTCTGGACAAAGGACCTGGAGAAGGGAAATCCTGTATCCATAAGGTACTTTGATTCTCTCATCCTCAAGCTTCTCGGGAAAATACCGGCTGACTGTGAACTGGAGGAAGAATGCGGCACCTACCTTGTGGTGGAACACGACGGCAGCGTGTACTCGTGCGATTTTTACGTTGATAAACAACATTTCCTTGGAAACATACATACCGGTAAACTAATTCAGTTTCTTAATTCTGAAAATCAGATAAATTTCGGAAGGAAAAAGAGTCTGCTTCCGGAAAAATGCCTGAAATGTCCCTGGCTGAATTTATGTAGAGGGGGATGCCCTAAAAATCGCCTGGATCCTCACAACCCCTCCACCGAAAATTATCTCTGCGAGGGTTATAGAATGTTCTTTGAACATTCCCATAATAAATTCAGGGAAATTTTAGAAGAATCCGAAGGCTAATTACTGTATTTCCAGAACCTGAAGGCAGGAAATTTCGGTCTTCGACGGGCCTGAATCATTATATTCTCCAGTTTTTTCACGAGTTCAGGATATCTGTCAGCAAGGTTATGTCCCTCACCCATATCCTCTTCAAGATTATAGAGTTCTGTGGGGGAATCTGGATTCTTTTTGAGATTTTTCTTTAAAGCCTTCCATTTCCCATATCTGACTGCAACCTGACCACCATAGCCCGGGAAATCCCAGAACAGATACATGTGGCGTCTTTGTTGTTCTTCCCTGCCAAGAAGAACTGGAAGAAAACTTATCCCATCAGTGCCAGAAGGGGGTTTAATCCCGGCTATATCCGCCAGTGTGGTCATAACGTCATAATGGGCAAATGGAATGTGTGTTACGATATCCGGTTTAATTCTTCCCGCCCACCTTACTATCATGGGGACCCTGATGCCTCCTTCGTAGAGATACCCCTTGAATCCTCTGAGGGGACCGAGACTTCTGAAAAATTCATAATCGACCTGCCCTTTCAGGTAGGTTGTTCCATTGTCAGATGTAAAAAAGATCACAGTATTTTCTGCAAGTCCAAGGCTATCTATAAGGGCCATAATTCTTCCTACCTGGAAATCCAGGAAACTTATCATTGCCGCGTAGGTTGCCCTCGGAGCAGGATTTGGGAGATAGGAATGCCCATTGTATGGAACTTCCTCCCACTTTCCAAGGTACTTCTCAAGGAACTCTACCGGTACCTGAAGCGGTAAATGGGGCAACACAGTAGCGTAATAAAGGAAAAAGGGTCTGTCCCTGTTTTCATGAATAAAATTCAGAACTTCATCAGCAATGAGCTGAGGGGCGTAATGCTTCCCTGTAAGCCCCCGGGTATTTCCTTCAAGATATATTTTTTTATCGTTATCAATAAGATATCGAGGATACAGGTTGTGGGCATGCCGCTGACAATTATACCCGAAGAAACGGTCAAAACCCTGTTTAAGAGGGTCTCCTTCGCTTCCCACCCTTCCAAGTCCCCATTTTCCAAAGGCACCGGTGACATAACCAGCTCCCTTCAACATTTCCGCTATTGTTATTTCTCCTGCAGGTAAAGGTAACTGGCCCAGATATGAATCCCATGTACCAATCCTGTAATTGTCCCTTACATATGCATGACCAGGATGTTTTCCTGTGAGAAGAACACAACGGGATGGGGCACATACAGGGGATCCTGCATAATAATCGGTAAATCTGATTCCCTGATGGGCAAGTTTATCGATATTGGGGGTTTTGATCCTTTCCTGTCCGTAAACTCCTGCTTCCCCGTATCCCAGATCGTCGGCCATGATAAAAATTATGTTTGGCCTCCTGGCAACGCCAAAATCTCCCCTGGAGATGATGGATTTACCCAGAAACATCCCCCCGACTGTCATCCCCATTTTCTTAAGAAATTCCCGTCTTTTCACACGAAAATCCTATAACAATTCTTATTCCAGGACAAATTTAAAGCTTTGTTTTACCCCATTTGCGGAAGAGACAGATTGGCAGAAATAGCCCTGCTTAGATCATCAATGAGTTCTGTTATAAGCTCCTTGACCGATACGATTTTGTCAACAAGATAGGCATTGGCACCTGCAAAGGCAAAGCCATAGGCAAATTTCCCTTTTTTAGCATTGGTAAGAGCAAGGGCTATACAGTAAGGGGATTTTCTGTAATCACATGTCCGTAGACACTTCCATGGACAGGTAAAGGGGGCCTTTTCTCCACGAGAAACCTTCTCCAGGAAGCTGTTTCTTATTGCTCTTCCCGGTAATCCTACCGGACTGTCTATTATAACTATGTCCTCCTTTTTAGCCCTTACATACTGCATTTTGAATTCCTGTGATGCATCACACTCATGGGTAGCGACGAATCTCGTGGCCATCTGAACTCCTGAAGCACCGAGTTTCAAAAATTTATAAATATCCCTTCCAGAATATATCCCGCCTGCTGCTATCACAGGCACCTTCTTTGCAAATTCCTTTTCAAAGGGTTCTATGGCCTCTATTACTTCTGGAACCAGCTTTTCAAGTCTGTATTCGGGGTCATCTATCTGCTCCCTCTTGAAACCGAGGTGTCCTCCTGCCTTTGGACCTTCCACAACAACCGCATCAGGAATTCTTTTGTATTTCCTTGCCCAGTGCCTGAAAATTATCCTGGCGGCCCTTCCTGAAGAAACAATGGGCACAAGTTTGGTCTTTATTTTTCTTATTCTGTCCGGAAGGAGGTCAGCCGGAAATTTAAGCGGTAGCCCGGCTCCCAGGAATAATGCGTCCACTCCTTCATCTATGGCTGTCATTAACAACTCTTCGTAATCTGTAAGAGCCACCATAAGGTTAACCCCTACTATACCATCCGTTTTATCCCTTGCCTTTCTTATTTCCTTGCGAAGAGCCCGCTGGTTTGCTTCCCTGTAATTTTTGTGAAAATCTGGCTCCAGCATACCTATAGCAGCTCCTCCGATGACGCCAATTCCACCTTCGTTGGCCACCGCAGAAGCGAGCCCGGAAAGGGAAATACCCACACTCATTCCTCCCTGAACAATGGGTACCTTCGCAACCAGCCCGTTTATATTTAACCCGGGGATTTTTTCCTCCATGATTTACACCTCCTTTCCAATTTTAAAACAACAAAGTTCGTGAAATTTATCCTTTATTAACGAAAAATTATATCAGATTAAACAAAAAAAGTATTTTTATACGAAACAAATTTGCTAAGTATGTATCATTTAAGTACCCGGGTAGCATTTAATATGGCTATTAATGCAACCCCGACATCTGCAAAAACCGCTTCCCACATGGTAGCCATACCGAGAGCACCCAGAGTTAAAAATATGCCCTTAACCCCCAGAGCAAACCCTATATTCTGCCATACCACGCTTCTGGTCTTTCTTGCAATTTTCAAAGCATCCGGAAGTCTTGAGGGCTCGTCCGTCATCAAAACTACATCGGCAGCTTCTATGGCAGCATCAGATCCAAGAGCGCCCATGGCGACTCCGATATCTGACCGCATTAAAACTGGCGCATCGTTTATACCATCACCAACAAAGGCAATTAATTCCTTTGGTCTCTTCTTTTTCTGCATTAACTCTTCGATTTTCTCCACTTTGTCCTGAGGAAGCAGTTCAGCAAAATATTCGTCCAATCCCAATTGTCTGGCCACACTTTCCGCCACCTTTCGATTATCTCCCGTAAGCATAATCTGCTTCTTTACTCCGAATTTTTTCAGCCTTTCAATTGCTTCCCTTGCATCCCCCTTGACCTCATCAGATATCACCATATATCCTGCATATTTAGAATCCACGACAACATGAACCACAGTTCCTTCTACATTACAGGTATCATGGTCAATCCCAAAATGATGAAGCAATTTATCATTCCCTACATAAACGAGATGATTCTCTACTCTTGCCTTAATTCCCAATCCAGCGATTTCTTCGTATTCCTCCACTCTATTTTTGTCTATTTTTCCCCCATAAGCCTCAAGAATGGATTTTGCTATAGGATGATTGGAATGGCTTTCGGCCCGGGCTGCAAATTTTAAAATCTCCTCCCCGGGAAAATTATTTTTTGAGACTACCTGAGTAACCCTGAAATTTCCTTTAGTAAGGGTTCCAGTTTTATCCCAGACCACTGTGTGAAGATTATTAAGTCCCTCAAGATAATTTGCACCCTTAACCAGGATTCCCCTTTTAGAAGCTCCTCCGATTCCTCCAAAAAACCCTAAGGGAATTGAAATTACAAGAGCACACGGACACGAAATAACCAGAAATATAAGCGCTTTATATATCCATTCGGAAAATGTTTCTTCATGGGCAAACATTGAACTCAGGGCAGGGATATTGTAAAGTAAAACCGGCACAACTGCTAAAAGAACTGCTACTAAAACAACCGCCGGAGTATAGTATTTAGCAAATTTAGTAATGAATTTTTCAGTGGGAGCCTTCTTGCTTGCCGCATTTTCCACAAGATCCAATATCCTGGCTACAGTGGATTCACTGTATTTTTTTGTTACCCGAACGGTCAGAAGACCGGATCGATTTATCATCCCAGCAAGAATTTCATCTCCTTT
>JAMOUL010000293.1 GCA_027062035.1 Candidatus Aminicenantota bacterium
GGAATTTTCCTCCAGACTCCCTTTAATACATCCGGAGGAACCTCAACACCATATTTCCTGCCTATCCAGGATAATTCTTTACCCAGGAATTCCGCTTCCTTTTCCCGAATTTCCCTTCTCTGGCTGGCTGAAAATTTTCTGAGATCATATGCCTCAAAGTTCTTTCCCATCATTGAAAGAAACCTTTCCAATCTATGCTGAATATCCCTCAGGAGAGAAGTTTTTGCCTCAGGTAATTTAGCAAAGATAAGGGTTTCCTTTTCATCAGAACTCAGGATCTGGCTGAGTTCCGGACGTCCTTCCATAAAGAACCAGAGATTTCCAACCTCTCCATCTGTGGCCGGGATATGATAGCGTCCATTTAACTGATAATTCATTTCTTCAATAAAATCAGCCACAGAAAAGGGGAGTGATACATCAGGGAGGGAATACAGGTAATCCTCATTCATCCTCAGTACCTTGAGCACAGCGGCCGATTTCACCTTCTCAGCCTTCAAATAAAGGGTGAGAGGATATGCCCCTCCAAAGTGTCCTTTGATTATCTTAAGGGATTGTCTGGGGATACTATCCTCTGGATAATATTCGGAGAAATTTACCTCCCTGTGTATTCTGGGAATCCACATTATGAAGAACAGGAAAAGGGAAAGGAAAACAAAAATTACCCACCGCCGATGTTTTAAAACTGCTCTGGAAAGGGGTTTCAAAACAATGGAATACCCGTATTTTTCCTCGGAGAGCCGGATCTTTTTTTTAGAAATAATGGACATGGCCGGGATAAGGGAAAGAGAAATAACCATGGCATAGAAGATTCCGGCAGCAGAGAATAAACCCAGGTCAACAAAAAGGCTTAACTTCGCAGTGGAAAAGGACAGAAATCCGACTATTGTAGTCAAACCTGCCATAAGGACGGGTACAAAAATCTCAACTGTGGCTTTCTCTACCGAATCCTCATGGAATATTTTATTCATAACGTGAATACCATAGGCTGAGCCCAGGGCTATAAGCAAAACCGGAAGCACAGGTGTAAGAATGTTCATATGTTTATTAAGAGCTCCCATGGTGCCAAAGGTCCAGATGGTTGCCAGAACCACCACTGCAGATGGGTAGAACACACCCTTCCACGTTTTGAATGAGAAAAACAGCACGAGAATTATTAATATCAGAACCAGGGGAGTGAGTTTCTGAAGGTCCTTCACAGAGAACTCATTGGCAAAATAGGCGTCCGACGGATCTCCGGAGTAATACACTTCTGCTATATCACCGAGGTATTTTTCCACCGTGGGTTTTATAATCTTTTCAAAATTCTTTATCGGGTCAGATTTTTTCGTGGTTCTGAGATAGACGGCCATCGCAAGCCATTCCCCATCCCTTGATATTACATTGTTTATAAAGGTCTCCTTTGAAAGAACATATTTCTTCAACTTCCTCAATTCCCCCGGATCCTCCGGTATTTCCTCCATCAAATCCCTCACCTCTATTCCCCCTTCTATCTTTCTTATGTCAGGGGAATTGGAGATAGAGGTTACCAGAAATACTTCCTTCTTTTCCCTGAGTGCTTCTGTTAATTCT
>JAMOUL010000294.1 GCA_027062035.1 Candidatus Aminicenantota bacterium
GGTGCTGGAAAGTTCTATGCTGGCCGATGGAAGGACGGTCTCTATTCCATGCTTGTTATTGGACTTTCAGGATGGCAGGCTTATAGCGGATTTAAAAGCGGAGCAAAAACAAAGGGATACATTTTTACAGGCCTTACAGCGTTTTTCTACGCAGGGAACGTTTACGGCTCTGCGGTGGCAGCAAAAATTTACAATCTCCAGATGGACAGCCGCATTCAGGGTGAAATAAGAATCTCCATACCGGTACTTCTCAGATGAAAAGGGTATATTTCGTTTTATTCTTTACATTTCTTCTTTTCCCGGATGCTCTTCTGAAGTATGCGAATGTCCTTTACTCAAAGGGTCTTTGTTATGAATCTGTAACTGAATATAAAAGGTTCCTTTTCTTTAATCCGGATTATCCGGACAGGAAGGAGATATTGTACAGAATCGGCTTATGTCTGAGAGAGGAGGGAGAACTCGACCAGGCTCTTCAGTATTTCAAACAGGCAATGGCAGAAGGACATGATAAGGCCTTCATAGGTGCTGCCACTGTCCTGATTGCCCGGAGGGATTATGAGAGCGCTTCGGTCCTTCTTTCATATGTTTCGAGGTTTCGGAAATATAGAAGAGAGGCACAGTTCTATCTGGGAATTAGCGAACTCATGCAGGGGAATTACGACAGGGCCATTGAAGCATTCCGTTTTTCCTTGGGGGAAAAGGGAAAAGAGCTTTATACAGGGATAGAGAAACTAAAACACAGAAAGTCACCGGAGGTGGCTTCTTTCCTGGCCAGGATGCTCCCGGGTGCAGGCCAGCTCTATGCCGGTTCCTTAAAGGATTTCATCGCCGGAATTTTGACATCAGGGGTCACACTGTATTTTCTCGGGTATCATGTAGCCCATGAAAAGTTCCTGGAGGCAATCCTGATATACGTTCCTCTCTTCCAGAGATATTACCTTGGGGGAGAGAAAAGGGCAGCTCAGATAATAAGGGAAAAAGAAATCCGACTGCGAAAAAAACTTGTTCTCTTGGCCCTTTCTATATTCAGAGAAGGAGAAGATGCCCCTGTGAGGGAAGCAGAATCTATACCAGAAAAATAATTCCTTAACCCATGGAAGATGAACAAATTTACATATCTTCGGGTCAACGAATAAACATCCTTCGGCGTTTCAGATTTTCAGATATCAACAGCCTTTATTATTTCCGGGTAAAGATTTGAGAACTTCTTCATATACTCCTTTCTCTCCTCTATGAGCTGTTCTATAAGCTTTTCTGCCGTTGCTTCAGTATAATAGTTTGAAAGGTCAAAGGGATTGAGGTCGAGATCAGGAATGTTTTTAGGAATGAGGGTTTTGAACAGCGGGTGTTCTTCCCAGTCAATCGTACCCTTCATTATTGCCCTTATGGCTGCTGCGTTGTCCCTGATTCTTATTTTATAGGATTTCGTTCCCCTGTCGTTTCCCCTTTCTCCTATGGTTCCTGTATTCATAAGATATGCCTGAACCTTATCCTGGGGCAGTCCCCGATAGAGGTCATAGAAAATATTTCCCTCCTCATCTTCCGGCCCTACAATAAAGGGGTTCGTTCCTACCACCCTTACGGATTGACCTGCCTTTGTAGGGTCTCCTGCAGAAGTCTCTATGCTTTCACCAAGCATAAATGCAGCAGCTGCCTGTGCCGGGTCGAGCTTCTGTATCATGGGGAGAATATCGCTTCTTCTGGTGATAAAAAGGAAAATCAAACCATCTATTTCAGAAAGCGGTGGGAGATTTATTGAGTCGGATTTCCATTCCCCGAGATCTGACCACTGGATTATTCCTCTCCCGTTTCCGGTGAGGGTAAGGTCCTGGAAATAGACTTTTCCCTTCCAGTCTACCAGCACATTTTCAAGGAGGGCAGAAGGCTTTCTTGCCGAATCGTAAATAAGGGGCTGGGATTCCCTTTCAAGTCCATCTGTCTTTATGAAAAAGCCTATTTCTGTACCGTAAGCTGAACCGTCGGGTCTCAAAGCAACGAAATCGTCCTGGACTATCCATACCCTTTCCCCTTCATCAGGATTCAGACCCCAGGGATGTACGGAGTGGGTAGTTTTTCCTGTGCCCGAAAGTCCAAAGAGCAGGATTGAATAGGTTCTGAGTTTTCCATTCCTGTCCCTCACCCTTGCGAGCTTTGCCCCTGCGTGAAGTCCAAGGTATCCCTTATCTACCTTGGCCCTGTACATTGCCATCCTGAGGAAGCCCTTTTTTATTTCCCCGTAATAATCGGTTCCAAGAACAAAGGTCACATTTATTTCCGGGAAGACGATTATCTGTCTGTCCTTTTCCTGCCATTCTGGAATATATACCATGTAGAGTTCTGGACCTGGAAGGTCAGGATTGAAATCGGGCAGGGACTGCGTCCACATATAGGGAACTCTGATTGTATCCCTTCTTGCAATGGAAAAGAGAAGATGCATATGTGGATTGAAATCAGGATTAACCCCCATATTTCTATGATGTTGAATTAAAGGGGCCTTCTTCAGGTATTCGAAGACGAGCTCCAGGGTTTTTGGAAGTTGTTCCAGAAGTTTTTTCCTTTGAGGTGTCCACTCCAGGGAGTTCATTAAATTTTCGTCCTCTGCGTATAAATAGGTCAACCTGGCACTTCGATTTCTTACCGAAGTAAAGAAAGCCAGACTTCCATCTTCAGTTACAACCCCATGTTTTATAGCTTCTTCTCTCATTTCTTCTACAGAAGGTTTCCTGACATTGGGATATCCAAAGGCTTCTCTAACCTTTTCCAATATCTCTCTCTGATCAATTTTCATTTCTACCTCCTTTTTGTAAAGAGAGAATTTTAACTCTTTGCGAAATATATGTAAATGATGGAATTTTTAAAAGGGGAATTTTATACTATAATTACTCCATGGGCGAATATGAAAAACTTTTTGGGTTGGGAGAAAATTATACCCTTGAGGATTTAAGATCTGCATATCTTGGTAAGATAAGGAAAATCGTGGAAAGAGCAAAAGAAGCTCGCTGGCAGGGATTTTTACAACAGAGGAATATCTTTATCAAACTAACCGATGCCTTTCTTGTGCTATATAAGAAGAAGGCGGAACCCACAAAACGGACGGATGCATATGAAAGGGCGGAAACCACGTTTAAGCAGGGAAAAGTAGCCTATTATGAGGGAAACTATAGAAACGCAGCTGAGATGTTTCAGGAGGCTATAACCATCAATCCTTACAAGCACAGTTACTATGGTTTTCTTGGTCTTGCGCTCAAGAATCTCAGGAGTTATGATGCGGCAGTGAAAGCTCTTGAGAATGCCATAAGGTTGTTTCCCATCAATAAGGATTACTGGATGTCACTGGGGGAGGTCTATCTTGAAGCAGGAAAGAAAACCAAAGCCATGGAGAGTTATGCAGCTGCTTATCTGGTGGATCCAAACGATTTAAAACCCCTTGAAAAGATGGATGAGATCGATCCAACAGCGTTCATTTTAAGGAAGAGAAAGGGATTCTCAAAGGGCCTTTTCGGATTGTTTAAAAAGAAGTAGGTCGCTCACCCTTTCAGGGTGAAGAGTTTTTCTGTCTGAAGGAAAGAGAGATTCTGCCAAGAGTTATTTTGTCCCCATCCTTTAATTCATAAAGAAATCCAGTGCTGAGTCTCCTGTTGTTCAGGAATGTACCATTCAAGACACCGATTTCTTCCTTAATAAAAAATGCTCCGTCCTTGAAAATTATTCTTGCGTGTCTTCTGGATACGAATCTTTTTTTATCGTATTCGGTGAGGTCCACGTGGGGAACAAAATTACTGGAAAGGTCCTTTCTTCCGATAAAAGTTACCTTTTTTTCTATTGGAAATCTAACATCGCTTCCTTCCAGTTCAAGCCAGGCTGAAACTCCTTTGGGAAGGGGTTCCTCTTTGTCTTTTTCCTCTTCCTTGAACTTGGCCCCAACCTTGTCCATTATTTCATACATTTTTCTCAGTCTGTAAGCCAGCTTTCTCATCATCCTTATGGAGAGGGCAGGGGAGGATTTTATAATCTCGTCAAATACACTTTCATCCACCAGGATCAGCTCACAGTCTTCCTCTGCTATTGCATCTGCTACACGGGGTTGTCCTGTAAGAAGGCCTAAATCCCCAAAAAAGTCTCCCTTCCCGAGGGTAACGATTTCCTCTCCTCTACGACTAATTTTCACCTTCCCTTTATGAATGAGATACATAAATCTTCCTTCTTCACCTTCTCTGAAAATTACCACGCCCTTTGGAACTACTATGGCTTCCTTTTCCATCTTAAATTTATTCTATCCCGGCAGGTCTGGGTTGTCAAACTCAAGTTGAGCAGGTCTTCATGAGCTATAGACCCAGGAATTAATTTTATCAGTTTACTTTCCTGTACCTGGAGTATATGCTGGTATAATTTTTCCATGAAGGACTTCAGATTTCATCTTCCAACAAAGATTTACTTTGCAAGGGGAAATTTTCAGAAGGTTGGAGAAATCCTTGGAGATAGGTGGAAAAGGATTCTCCTTGTTACAGGGAAAAAGTTTGCCAGGGAATACGGCCTGGTGGATTCCCTGAGAAAGCAGTTGAAGGGAACCTACATCATTCACTATGATGGGATAACTCCAAATCCCAAGGTGGATGAGGTGATTGAAGCTTCAGGGATAGTCAGGGAAGAAAAACTGGAGATGGTTCTTGCCCTCGGAGGTGGCTCCGTAATGGATGCCTCCAAGGTTATAGCAGCATATAGCGTTTCAGAAGGAGAACTCTGGGATTACATCTCCGGGAAAAAATCCTTTTCCGGAGCACTTCCTGTCGTTGCAATACCCACAGTGGCGGCTTCAGGTTCTGAAGCTGATCCCTATGCGGTTATAACCCATCCAGAGTTGAAGGAAAAAAGGGGAGTATTTTCCCCCTTCTTTTATCCTGAAATAGCTATATGGGATCCAAAGTTAACCTACACTTTGCCCCTTACTACCCTTGGAGATGGGGTGGTTGATATAATTTCCCACGCTCTGGAGGGGTATATTTCAGGGGAAAAAGCGTCTCTCCAGAATGGTTTCACTGAGATAATTATCAAAGAAGTAATGGGAGCCTGGGAAAAGATAATAAGGGGAGAAGAGCCAGGAGAGACAAGGGATATTCTATGCTGGGCCTCAACTCTGGCAATATCTCAATTTCTCTCGGCAGGAAGAAATGGACATTTTGTGCTTCATGGAATAGAACACGCCATCTCAGGGATTTATGATCATGTAAGCCATGGTGCAGGTCTTGCCGCTCTTATGGTTCCATACCTTTTTGTTGTTGGAAGAAAAAGGCCAGAACGGGTTTCTGCTTTAACCAAGGCTCTGTTCGACGTTTACCACTGGGAGACAGGGTTGAAGGAGCTCGAGGAGTGGTTTAAGGGGAACAAACTTTTCCGCACCCTTACCTCTCTCGGAGCAGATGACCTGGATGCCATTGAGGAGAAGGCATGGGAAACAAGCGGAGAAAGGCTGGCCTCCGTAGGGCTTTCGAGGGAAGAACTCAGGGAGATTTTAGAGCTTGCCAGATGAAGGAATGGAAGAGACCACAGCTCCCGGTTCCCTACCCCCTTGTGGTGGTGGTTTCCGGAGGAGATAAGCCAAATCCTTCCCCTTATATATTTTATGGTCAATTCAACGAGCATCCTGTGGTAATCGGAATAGGAATAAAGGAAAAACGATTCACCTATAAACTTATAAAGGAAACAGGGGATTTTACCGTAAACTTTGTTAGCAGAGAAATGTTGAAGATGGTTGATAGGGCTGGTTTTGTTTCAGGCTGGAGACAGGAAAAATCAGGGTTATTTTCCTGGAGAAGATCTTCAGTTATTAAGTCTTATTTTATAGACGGGGCTCCGCTTGCCATGGAAGTTAAGTTTCTGAGGGAAATTCCCTTCACAGACCATATCCTTCTTCTGGGAGAGGTGGTGAAAATATGGGTCAGAGAGGGGGTGGATGGAAGGGCCTTTGTGCTTTCTTCTTACAGTGAGGCCGGATACTACAGGGTGGGAGATCTGCTTGAAAGATGGGGATTTTCCAGGAGGGAACCTTGAACATTCCCCTTTCCCTTATTTTAGCGGTCCTTCTTATTCTCGTGCTTTCCGGTCTGGGAAGAAAAATTTTTAAGATGGACAGGTCCTCCTTCCCATTGGTGATAATTTTTTACATTCTGGTGGGTATAATACTTTATTTTCCTTTGAAGGAACAGATCGATCTTATGTCTCCCTTTTTCCTTCTTTCCCTTGGTATAGTCGGATTTATTGAGGGTGCTTCCATGAACTTCTCAATGTTGCGAATAAAATCCAGTTTCACGTTACCCTTTTTAAGATTTGTGGTTCTTTTCGCCTTCTTTTACTTTTCCTTCCACTTTATCTCAGGTAATGTGATTTTTTCCCTTTCCTTTGCTACCGTTTTTACCCCTGTTTCTTTTTACGGGCTCGAAGGAGAGAAGCTCGTGCAAGCATCTTTATGGGAGGTATTATCCATACTTCCTCTGGGTGTAATCTTTTCTCTGAAAAGGGGGAATTTTCTGGAATCCTTTTTACTGCATCTGTTGTTTGGAATTGTACTGGGTCTCATTGCCTATATCTCACTGGGAATAAAGGTTAATAGAGCGGAGAGGAACGCTATAATAATAGGAATCCTCCTTCTTGGATCTGCCAGTGCCTCATATCTGCTTCTTTCTCCAATATTTGTTGGGTTTCTTGGGGGAATGACCTATGCCAATCTTCCCAGGTTTACAGCTGTGGAGAATTTTTTACCCGAGCTTCTGGTTCTGGAAAAACCTGCTTTTCTATTTATTCTCATTTATCTGGGAATGTTTTCCACGAATCTTACACTGGCCAGCATTCTGGTAGCGCTTTCCATTCTTCTCATTAAATCGGTTCCTGCGGTTTTATGGAGGGAACCGGGCTATATATCAATTCCTCCCATTTCTGTAGCTGCTGGATTGAGCCTGTTTCTTCATTTTATGGATGTTATTCCCTCTTACGTTCTATCAGCCTTTACCCTTGCGCTGGTTTTCCTCGAAATTGCTGAATATACCGTATTGAATTACCGTAAAGAGGGTATTATAATATTAAAAAGGGGGCGATAGGATTCGACAGGGGTGTAGCAGTGGCAAGGCTGCATGCCGAGGTGCCGTCAACCTCGTAAAACAGGCGGCAAAACAATAAGTGCGAACGATCTTGCACTCGCTGCCTAAGTGAGGCAGCCGTTCGCTGAAGACCTTCCCTGCGGGTCTCAGCGGGCGACAAAAAGCAGGGTGGTTCCGGGAACCTTCCCCCGATTCCCGGAACGAGATTAAGGGGGATAGCTCCTCTGAGCCCTGCCCCTTCGGGCGACGAGGGGCGAATAAACAAAGAAGGGGCTAAGCATGTAGATGCCTTTCCAGTGCCACCTCTGGACGCGGGTTCGAGTCCCGCCGCCTCCACTTTAATCCTCTTTTGTGATAAAATCCCTTACATGAAGAGATTAAAGATTGTTCTTTTATTTTTCCTGGTGGCCTTCGCGTTTTCCCAGGAAGTTAAAGCGAGATACGCTGATCATTCTAATTTTTCCAGATTTGTTATAGAGAGCGATACCCCTCTTGAGTATAAAGTATTTTACACAGGGGAATTCTCTGTTAGCTTAAAAATAGACGGGGATATTAATGTATCCCCAATTTCCAGAATTGACAGCAAGTTGCTCTCATCCCTTATTGTTCAAAAGCAAGAAGGTAAAACAGTATTGACCCTGAAGTTCAGAAAATCCTGCACATGGAAGGTTTTTGAGCTTACCAATCCTTTCAGAATAATTTTAGATATACGGGAGAGACCCAGGGGAAATATATTAAAAAATTTCGTACGAACCATTGTGATCGATCCGGGCCATGGAGGAGAAGAATTCGGTGCTGTGGGTAAAAATGGGACCACAGAAAAGAAACTTACTTTAATCTTCGCTAAGGAACTGAAGGGCATAATAGAGAGGAATCTGGGAGTGAGGGTAATCCTTACAAGGGATGATGACAGTTTCGTTTCCCTTGACGAGAGAACATCCATTGCCAATAATGCCAAGGCTGATCTTTTTGTAAGCATACATTTTAATTACTCTGAGGACCCTACTGTAAAGGGTCCTGAAACTTATTTCTTGAGCTATAAGGCTACAGATTCCGATGCGAGGTTGCTGGCCTATAAGGAAAATCTTGGGAAGATCAAAGAGGCTCCCAGCTCTGATATTGAGTTGATCCTCTGGGATATGGCTCAAAGCCAGTATCTTTACCAGTCCAGTCGCCTTGCTGAAATGGTACAGATGGAACTGGCCAGTGAGATGGGGGTGACCAACAGGGGAGTAAAGCAGGCTCCCTTTGCCGTTCTGATGGGAGCCACAATGCCAGCTATCCTTGTGGAGGTGGACTTTATTTCCAATCCCGACGAGGAAAAACTGCTTTTAACTTCCGATTACAGGCACAGGCTGGAAATGGCTATTTTCCGTGGAATACAGAAATATATAAGGTCACTGAGATAAATGAGAAAGGTTTTAATTTTTTCTCTGGTAATAATAGTACTGGGTTTTTTGGTTTCCCTTTTAATTTATTTTTCTTCCAAAAGTTCGAGAAAAAAGGAAGAGGTAAAAAAGGAAGTTTCCTCCATAGAAGAGGGGGTTCAGCAGGGGGACAATACCGAAAAGGTAAAGTTGTTTTTCCCGACCTATGAAGGATACCTGCTCCCGGCAGAGAAGGAAATTCCAGTTTCGGAAACAGATCTTGAAAGGGCTGAAAAAATACTGGAAGCACTGAAGAACCCTCCCGCAGGAGGGCAATCTCCCTTCCCTATAGGTGCAAGCGTAAGAAAGGTTTACATTGTTGGCAAGAAGGCAGTGGTAGATCTTTCCCTCCCTTCTGAAAGGACCGGAACCACCCAGGAACTTCTGGTTATTTATTCCTTTGTTAATTCCCTGGTCTATAACATTGATAGTATAGAGGAGGTAAAAATAGTCATAGGTGGAATTGAAAGGAAAACCCTTTACGGTCATGTGAGTTTGAAATACCCCTTCTATCTGGATTTAAGCTATGCTGGAGAGTGATAAACCAATAGGTATTTTTGACTCCGGAATCGGAGGCCTTACAGTATATAAAGCACTAAAGGAATATCTACCTTCGGAGTCCTTTATTTATCTTGGAGATACAGCCAGATTGCCCTATGGAACGAAGTCTGAAAGGGCTGTTGTGAGATTTTCGATAGATAACACAGAGTTCCTGTTAAAGTTCGGAATAAAAGCTCTCGTTGTTGCGTGTAATACATCATCTTCTATTGCCATAAAAGAGTTAAGAGAGAAATTTCCAGGGCTTCCTATTATAGGGGTTATAGAGCCGAGTGCGAAGCTGGCCATGGAGATGAGTTCTTCGGGAAGGATAGGTGTTATTGGAACAGAGGCTACCATCAGAAGCGGGAGGTACCGGGAACTTCTGGAAAGGGATGGGGCAGAAGTTTTTTCTCAGCCCTGCCCCCTTTTTGTTCCTCTTGTGGAGGAGGGCTGGATAGAACACAGAGTGACACAATTGGTTGCAGAGGAGTATTTGGCCTGGATGAGGGGAAAAATAGATACACTCATCCTCGGTTGTACCCATTATCCTGTTATTAAAAGGGTAATCGGTGAAGCTGTGGGTAAAGAAGTGAGGCTTATAGAATCCGGATTCGCAGTGGCCAGAGAACTGAAGAGAATGCTTAAGGAGAAATCTCTCCTGAGGGGGGATGGGGAAGGAGAGGATATGTTTTTTGTTACGGATTTCCTTTCCAAATTTTCCAGGGTGGCAGAAATTTTCCTTGGAAGAAAAATAAAAATAGAAGAGAGAAAATTTTCTATGTGCTAAAATCTTCTGGGAGGTGAAAAATGAAAAAGGTAAAGGTTGTAGCAATTGCCGTGGTAGCCTTACTCCTGGGACTGTTTCTTGGTAGTAAGGGAATGGTCAAAGACAGGGGAAAGGAGCCTCCAAAGGTAGTTCCTAAAGTGGCCATTGCAGGAGAAGGAGTGCCCTGGAATGATATTTTTGTAAAGGTGGCAGAAAAAGTAAGGCCTGCTGTGGTCAGGGTTGAAACAGAATCTGTTGTAACAATAGAAAGTCCATTTAATGATTTCTTTTCAGACCCCTTCTTTAAGTGGTTCTTTGGGGAACCTCAACCAAGTAGGCCTCAGAAAAAGAAAGTGGTAGGTCTTGGCTCGGGGTTTATCATATCTCCTGACGGATATATAGTAACGAACAATCATGTCGTGGATGAAGCTAAGAAAGTAAAGGTTAAGCTTACGGACGGAAGGGAATTCGATGCTGAAATTAAGGGAACAGATAAGAAATCAGATCTCGCCTTACTCAAGATAAAGGTTAAAAATCTTCCCTATGTAGAATGGGGAGATTCTTCCAAAATTAGAGTTGGAGAATGGGTGCTCGCAATAGGAAACCCCCTGGGTCTGGATTATACGGTTACAGCCGGGATAGTCTCTGCAAAGGGTCGTCAGCTTCCATTATCAGAATACGAGGACTTTATTCAAACGGATGCAGCAATTAATAGGGGAAATAGTGGAGGACCCCTGGTAAATCTTCAGGGCAAAGTAATAGGGGTTAATTCAGTCATAATAACCAGCTCGCCGGGCGGAGCCTTTATGGGCCTGGGCTTTGCAATTCCTTCTAACCTGGCGAAGAAGGTCATAAGGGATCTTAAATTGAGGGGTCGCGTTGTTAGAGCTTATCTTGGTGTTTCTATTCAGGCCATCACCGAGGATATGGCCAAGACCCTTGGATTGAAGTCCACGAAGGGGGCCATAATTTCTGATATAGTTAAGGGCTCCCCTGCTGATAAAGCTGGTTTGAAGAGATATGATGTTATCGTTGCAATAGATAATAAAAAGGTTAAAAACCCTCTTGATCTTAAGATATCCATAATTTCACACTCTCCAGGGGATATCATCGAACTCACCGTACTGAGAGATGGAAAGTTGAAGAAAATAAAAGTCAAACTTGGTAGCGAAGAACAGGCACCATCCTTTGCGGTAGCCAAGACCAATTTGGGCCTGGAAGTGGGACCCCTTCCAAGAAAGCTCAGAAGCATGGGCTATCGTTATGGTGTTGAGGTAAAGAAGGTTTACAAGGGTAGTCCTGCGTATGCAGCCGGAATTATGGAGGGCGATGTGATTCTGGAAATTAACAGAAGCCCTGTTCGTTCCGTTGCAGAGTTTAATTCCGTGGTAAGCAAATTAAAGAAGGGAGACATAGTGCTTCTTACAGTAGCAAGGGGTCCTCAGGTATTTATAGTGACTTTAAGGGTTGAGTGATGGACTTTTACAAGACCCACGCTTTAGGGAACGACTTTTTAATAATTGAAAAAGAAAATCTGGTGGGCGAGCCCGGGGAACTCGCCCGCCAGATATGCCACAGGCATTTTGGGGCAGGAGCTGACGGCTTGATAGTGATATCCAGTGAAAAAGACGGGTTCGGCTTCAGAATTTTCAATGCAGATGGTTCGGAGGCCGAAATTTCAGGTAATGGGATAAGATGTGCTGCAGCCTATCTTTATTACAGGGGAATTGCAAAGAACAGGGAAATTCAATTCAATACACAGGTTGGTCCTCGCAAGGTTTGGCTGGAAGGACAGGATGGCAATAGTTTTACCTTCAAAGTATCCATGGGTAAGCCAAAGCTGGCCTCCAGAGATATTCCTTTTGACGATGGTCGTGTAAGGGAATCCATAATTGACTATCCCCTTTCCATAGGAAACAACGTTTATCCTGTAACAGTAGTTTCTGTAGGTAATCCCCATTGCGTTTTGTTTTTTGAAAATCTTCCTTCCTCTTTAGAATGGAAGGAAATGGGTAAGGAAATAGAAGAACACCCCTTCTTTCCTGAGAGGACCAATGTGGAATTTGTGAAGGTTGTAAATGATTCTACCATTGAGGTACTTTTCTGGGAGAGAGGGGTAGGAGAAACCTATTCGTCTGGAAGCGGTTCCTGTGCAGCTGCTTATGCAGCACACATCAAAGGTCTGGTGGGCAGAAGGATTATGGTAAAGACACCTGCTGGGAATGTAAATGTGGAGGTTAATGACGAGCTGATTGTAGAAGGACCGGCAGAAGTGGTTTACAGGGGAGAATGGCTCAAATAAAGGAAAATACCAATTTTAATTTGCCCAATGTGCTTACCATTTTCAGAATATTTCTGGTTCCGGTAATAGTGACAGTATTACTTGTAAGATTTCAGGGAAGAGTTTTCCTGGCCCTCGGGTTTTTTCTCCTTGCGGCTATCACTGACTATGTAGATGGTTATCTTGCAAGGAGTCGGGGAGAAATTACAACCCTCGGGATTCTCCTGGACCCTATTGCGGACAAGTTGCTTACAAGTTCTTCTTTTATAGCTCTGGTTGAGCTGGAATTAGCACCTGCCTGGGCCGTGGTTATAATTGTAGGAAGGGAAATAGCGGTTACTGGAATGAGATCCATTGCTGCAACTCGAGGAATCGTAATTCCTGCCTCTTCCTTTGGTAAAAAGAAGATGATTTCAGAGGTGATAACAATTTCATTGCTTATTCTCACATTAAGATATCCGTTTTTAAGGGCACCGGGGAAAATTTTTCTTTATATTACCGTTTTGTTCGCTCTTGTGTCAGCGGGTGATTATATAATTAAGTTTGCGAAAACTTCAGAGAGGTAGTATATTTAAGAACTGTGAAATATATTTTTTTAGAAAAAAGGAGGTAAGGAATGGGCAAGATTAAAGTTGCTATTGCTGGTATTGGCAACTGCGCAAGCTCCCTTATACAGGGAATTTATTATTATTCTGAAAAAAATGATACTGTTGGTCTTATGTATCCTGATTTTGGGGGTTATAAGCCCTCTGATATCGAAATAGTAGCTGCTTTCGATATTGATAGTAGAAAAGTGGGAAAACCATTGGAGGAGGCTATTTTTTCACCTCCAAACTGTACGATGGTTTTCTGGGATAAGATCCCCAAAACAGGAGTTACAGTTAAGATGGGACCCATCCTGGACGGCGTTGCAGCCCACATGTACGAGTATCCGGAGGATATCAGTTTCAGACCCTCTGACCAGGAGCCCGTGGATATTGTTAAAGAACTTAAAGAATCCGGTGCGGAAATTCTTGTGAACTATATGCCTGTGGGATCAGAGGAAGCCTCCAGATTTTACGCCAGGGCTGCACTGGAGGCCGGCGTTGCTTTCATCAACGCGATGCCAACCTTCATAGTTTCTGACCCTGAATGGGCCAGGAAGTTTGAGGAGAAAGGGATTCCAGCTATAGGGGACGATGTTAAAAGTCAGGTTGGAGCCACCATTGTTCACCGGGTTCTGACAAAGTTGTTCGAGGACAGAGGGGTAAGGATTAAAAGAACTTATCAGACCAATTTTGGAGGAAACACAGATTTCCTTAACATGCTTGAGAGAAAAAGACTTGCCACAAAAAGGGTTTCAAAAACCGAGGCGGTTCGTTCCCTTATGAAGAAGAAGCTCGATGATTATCACATCTATGTTGGCCCGTCCGATTTTATCCCGTGGCTCAAGGATAATAAGATTTGCTATATTCGAATGGAAGGTGAAGGATTTGGGCACCATCCCATAATAATTGACCTGAAGCTATCTGTGGAGGACTCTCCTAACAGCGGGGGAATAATTATAGATGCGATTAGAGCTGCCAAGATAGCCCTGGATAGAGGGGTTAAGGGACCCCTTACATCCATATCGGCATTTACGATGAAACATCCTCCCCAGCAGTATCCTGACTGGGAAGCCAAAAGAATGGTGGAGGAATTTATAAAAGGGGAAAGAGAAAGATAATAAATTATTTGTCTGGACTCTGATAAGTTCTTATAATAGAAGGGGGAGGAGGAAACCAGAAGGAAGGGGTGCACGATGATAATAAAATGCCCTAATTGCGGTAAGAAATATAAATTCGATGAATCTAAGTTTGCGCCGGACGAAAAGGCAAAAAAGGTTCGGTGTAAGAAGTGCGGTACAGTTTTTGAAATTTTAAACCCTTTCTATGAAGAGGCCACAGCCGATAAGACCATAGAGGATGTAGCCGTGGAAAAAAGCCCACCTGAAGAAGAGGAAGAACCTACCACCAGAGAACAGCTCCTGAAGGATAAGCAAGAACCTTATCTGCCAGAGGATAAGGAATATGTTCTTTATATCACCAAGGGAGCTAAACAGGGATTTAAGTACAAGATAGAAAAACCCGTGATCGTTCTTGGCAGGTTCAATGTGGATTTTATTATTCCTGATAGACAGGTTTCCCGTAAGCATGCAGCCATAGAAGTTTATGGTGACAGGGTTTTTATTAAGGACCTCAGAAGCACCAATGGAACATATGTGAACGGAGAGAGGGTGTTCCAGGCTGAGCTTGAGGACCAGAACGAAATAGTGGTTGGCGGAACTACCCTTTTGTTTTTAAAGCTGCAAAAGGATACGGAAACTTTCTGAGTGAAAATAATAAAGCTTTATTTCCCCTCTATCCTGGTTTCCCTATGGGGGGGAATTTCTATAGCGGTATTTTTGTTTCTTTTAAATTACCCTTCCTTTGATATTTCCTATATCTTTATAGTTGGAGTTTATTTCCTTATATTTTTATTTCCCCTGATCATAATTTCTACCTTCGTAAGAGCGATATTTGGTGGGGAAATTTCAGCTTTGAACTCCAGATACCTGTGCGGATTGTTTTTTATCGTCTCGATTTTTCTGGCCCTTGCGGTTTATCTTAATCTGCCTTATTTTAGAAATCTTCTTCCGCAGAAAGCTTATTTTACAGTAGCTGGCCTGGGAATAGTCTTTGCTGTTATTGCCCTTTTAAGCCTTTCCCTTATCCAGCGGAAAAGCAGGGTAGTTTTTGTAATTTTTTATGTTCTTGCGGTGCTTTCGGTGCTTTCCTTTACCTACATGGTAAATTCATTTCAAAAAAATGAAGAGGTTAAAAACCTTCCCTTTCAGCTTCAACCTCCGGAAAGGAGAGTGGTTGTTATATATATGGAAGGGCTTTCCCTCGAAGACGTTTTGAAGATATCCGAGAAGGTGGAGTTGCCCAATTTTTCATATCTACTGGAAAGGGGAGCCTGGGGTAAAGTGTCTTCACCTGAACCATGTTCTTCAGAGGTGACCTTTTATTCATTCTTAAGAGGAAAAACACCCGGGGAGACCGGATACACTTCTTCCTTCATGTATTCCATAGCCGGAAGAGGAGAACTCAGAATCCTTCCAAGATGGATGCTATTTCAGGGACTCAAAAAGTTGAAGATAATCAGGGTTAAGGGAAGGATCAAAAGACCCAACGATGGAATCGTAAAGCTTGTCAGAAAGACCGGTGCCAGAGCTTCTACTGTTGAGGCTGAAGTTGTTCCTCTCAGGGAAGATTTAGTGATATCAATTTTCCCGAAGGCAAAAAGGAAAAGCTGGCAATTTAAAGTTTTGCTGGATGCATTAAGCAGGGATAATTTTGTGGCAGAGCAGGCTATAAAACTAATGGGAAAACGCAAACTAATAGTTGTTAAATTCCAGGGAATGAGGGATATAAAAGTCCATTTTCTGCGCTATACATCCGGGTATTATCCCTTTGTCAGCCCGGAAAATCTGGAAAAGTATATGGATACTGTGGAAAAATATTATCAGTTTTATGACCATATAATAGGAAGGTTCCTGACGCTATCTTCAGCAGAGGATCTTCTTCTTATAGTTTCTCCCTTTTCTGTGGATCCCCTTCCCCCATGGAGGTCCTATCTGGAAGTTTTGCTGGGGGATAAATTTGTATGCGGAGATTATTTTGACTGTCCTCAGGGGGTTTATTTTGCCTTTTCCAAATACATTTCCCCTAAAAACACCTCAATAAACCTTCTGGATTTTGTGCCCACCATATCGTATTTTCTGGGTTTACCGGTGGAGAAAGATTCCAGGGGAAGGGTGGTTTCAGAAATTTTCAATAAGGAGTTTTCCTTTGAAAATCCAGTTTTCTTCATACACACCTATTCAAGAATCCTTGAGGAGGGCAGAAGATAGCCTTTCTTATTGGTTTGAGGAGGGGAAAAGGATACTTCGTCTCGATAACTGCCCTCTGAAAAAGCTTGCTGGTGAGGTGGCCAGACTCTCTACCCTTCTTATTTCCGGAAAAAGAGGAAATTACATGGAAGATGAAGGCCTTTTAAAGGCGTATTTTTCCTTTTTCTTTCCCCAGGGATTTTACAGAACCTTTTTTGTCCTTGACGAAATCCTGCGCCTCACGGATTACTCCCCGGCTGAGGGATTGAAGCTCAACGATTTTGGCTCTGGCCCGGGAGCTTCCCTTCTGGCTGCCTATGAAGTTTTTAAACGCTGGAACCCCGGGCTTCTTGGAATGGAAAGATCAACAAAGGCAATTCGTTTGCTTAAAGAACTGGCGGAGAAAAGAATAGACAACATCAGAATTAGGAAAGGGGATTTTACAAAATACAGGGATTCCGGAAACATTGCTATTTTTTCTTCAGCCATTTCTGAAATTGGTAGAAATTCCCGTTTTATCAGAAGCGTGATGGACTCCCATGAAATTCTGGTAATTATAGAACCGGGATGGAGGCAGGGGTATGAGTTGGTCATGGAGATTTCCCGAATTCTGGGAATGGAGCCTCTGCTGCCATGCCTTGGAGCAACCTGTTCTCTTAAGGGAAAGGATTGGTGCCATGCAGCTCTTCCCTTTTCCTTTCCTGAACTTACACTGAGGGTTAATTCCCTTCTGAGGCACAAATTAAGGTACCTGAAATTTACATATGGGGTGTTTTCATCGAAGATAAAATTGAAAAAGTCTGGAGCCAGAATAATTTCTCCCCTTTTAAAGGAAAAGGGGAAGGAAAGTTTCCTCGTATGTGAGAGGGGACGGGTTGTGAGGATCGAAAGATTGAAAAATCAGGCCTGTGGAGATTTTGATTACGTAAGTTGCTGTGATTTAATATCCTATGAAGGAGAAAAGAAGGGGAATGCCATAAGGTTAAAGGAGTTGAAGATAATAAGATGAAAATTGGTTGTGCAGGATTTTGTGAAGGCCGGAGCCGGTATTTTAAAGAGTTTAATGTGGTTGAAGTACAGCAGACATTTTATAATCCTGTCCCGTTGTCCACACTAAAGCGGTGGAGAGAGGAGGCTCCTGTATCCTTCGAATTTACCCTGAAGGCACTTCAGGTTATAACCCACCCTGTGACCTCTCCAACTTACAGGCGCTTTAAAGGAAAGAAACCATCGAAGGGAGGATTTTTTCTCCCGTGTAAGGAAGTGTTTCAGGCATGGGAGATGACCCTGGAAGAGGCCCGGGTTCTCGAAGCCGATATAATAATATTCCAGCTTCCTCCAAGTTTCTGTCCCACAGAGGAAAACTTTAAAAACATGGATAGATTTTTCAGGTTTATAGAAAGGGAAAACCTTAAGCTTGGAATAGAGGTCAGGTGTAAAGAGTGGAAGGGAAATATAAATAGATTATGCGAAGAATTTGGGCTCTTCCATGTTGTGGACCCCTTTTCCTGGGAGACCGAATGCGGAGATGTGAGATATTTCAGGCTACATGGAAAGGGCGGGTACAGGTATAGGTTTACAGAAGAGGATTTCAGAGAACTGAAGAATAAAGTGGATAAGGAAACCTATGTAATTTTTAATAATATTTATTCACTGGAAGATGCGAGAAGATTTAAAGATTTTATCATCTAAGATCCCACACAGGGACTTCTTTGTATCTATTTTTGGGCGGGACGTCTATCTTGTGGGTGGAGGAGTAAGGGATCTTCTTATGGGAAAGGAAATAAAGGAAGAAGATTTTCTCATAACCAACCATACCATAGAGAAAATAATAGAGAAGTTGAGCCCTTATGGAAAGATAAACCTTGTAGGAAAGAGCTTTGCAGTTCTTAAATTTCACTATAAGGGAGAGATTATAGAGATTGCAATACCTCGAAAGGAGAGAAAAGCTTCTGACTCGTCCTATTCCCATAAGAACTTTGTGGTAGAAGCAGACCCCTCTCTGCCGGTGGAGGAAGATCTGAGAAGAAGGGATTTTACAGTAAATAGTATGGCTATGAGGTTGATGGATATGGAGATTGTAGACCCCTTAGGAGGAAGGGAGGACCTTAAAAGGAAAATATTAAGAATGACAAATCCAGAGGCCTTTTCCGATGATCCACTTAGAGTTCTAAGAGCAGCGCGGTTTGCTGCAAAGCTGAATTTCAAAATTGACCCTGAAATTTACGAGAGGTCCAAACCGGTTTCTTTTGTGGATATACCTTCGGAAAGGGTTCTTGAGGAGATTTATAAGATCCATGAAACGGAAAGCCCGGAAAGGGGCTGGGAGGAGTTTCTCCCACTTACGGTTCTGGAAAAACTCTTTCCAGAGCTTTATCTTCTCACCTTCTGGATACAGGATGGGGTTTTTCATCCTGAGACCGATAGTATGGGCAATCATACGATATGGCCCCATACACTTCTTACCATAATGCAGGCGGGAAGACTTGCAAATATCTTTTCGCTTGAGCTTCCACAGCGTCAGGCCCTTTTGTTTGGGGCTCTTCTCCATGACATAGCAAAACCTTCCTGCAGTAAATGGGAATGGAGAGACAATAGACTTGTGATCAGAAGTATGGGGCATGATGTTGAAGGAGAGAAGATGGCTGAAGAATTCTGTGACAAACTGGGTATTCATTCTTATAGAGGATATCCTCTGAGGAAACGTATTCTGAAACTTGTGAGGACCCATCACAGGCCCTCTGAAATTTACAATCAGAGGGAAAACGTAACGCGAAGGGCCTTCAACAGGCTTTCCAAGGAGCTGGAAGGTGAATATATACTGGCTATTTTACTTGATGCAGCCGACAGGAATGCCAGGGGAGAGCCGCCTTTAAAGGAACTTGACCCTCCAGGAAAATGGCTTGTAAACAAATTCGAAGAATTCAAGGCAAAGGAAGCGATAAAACCCCTTGTATATGGTAGAGACCTGATCGCTATTGGATTTAAACCCGGTCCTAAACTGGGGGCCGTTCTAAAACGCCTTTATGAAATGCAGCTTGATGGAGAGTTTGAGACCAGAGAAGAGGGAATTGCCCTTGCAGAGAAAGTTTCAATGGATCTTTTCGGAAAACCCAGGGTTTGAGGAGGAGAAAAAATGCTGGAGTTTCAAAGGGAAAAGACAGTTAACGGGATGGATGTGATCCTGATAGAAAGACCCTATTCACCCATGGTCAGTTTTCAGATATGGGTAAGAGCGGGATCTAAGTACGAAAGGCCAGGGATAACGGGGATCAGTCATATGATAGAACATATGATGTTTAAAGGCTCTGCCCATTATGGACCTCAGGAACACGCCAGAAAGGTTCAGGAAATGGGAGGAGAATTTAATGCCTTCACAAGCCATGATAAAACGGTTTATTACGAGAATATAGCTCCCATATATCTTGAGAAGATTATAGAGATGGAAGCGGATAGGTTTCTTCGTCCTCTTTTCGACGAGGAAGAATTTCTAAGGGAAAGGGATGTGGTAATGGAGGAACGCTTGATGAGAACGGATAATTCCCCTCAGGGCAAAGCCCTTGAAGAGCTATTTGCCCTGAGTTTTATAGCACATCCCTACCACTGGCCTGTAATAGGCTGGAAATCAGATATTGCTTCATATACCAGGGAAAAACTTCTTGAATATTTCAAAGAAAGATACTCGCCCTCCAGCATTTTCTTCGTGGTAAGTGGTAATGTTTCTCTTGAGAAGACCCTCTCCATGCTTAACAGATATTTTGGAAGCTGGGAAGGGAATTCCGGGAGGGATCCCCTGATTTCAGAAGAACCGCCCCAGAAAGGAAATCGCTGGTCTGAGGTTATAATGGAGGTGGAGGTTCCCTTTATTTTTATATCATATGTGCTTCCAGGCTATTCACACAGGCATTTTCCTCTTATTTCAGTTCTTGACAGAATTATAACCACAGGGGAAAGTTCAAGGCTATGGCAAAACCTGGTGCACAGGCAGGAACTTGCCATAAGCGCCGGTGGAGGTGTTTATCCTCTTGGAGATTACAGTTTGCTCTTTATTTACGCAATAGCTAAAGAAGGCAATTCTCTTGCAGAGCTTGAGAAGTCCATAGTTAATATCCTTCAGGAAAGTAGAATTACTGAAAGGGAAATGGAGAAAGCAAGAAATCAGGTGCTTGCAGAAACCTTTTCATCCCTTGAGAGATCATTTTACACAGGCCTTATGGCAGGAGAAGGGTATTTAAATTCAGGAGACCCTTCTCTTTACTGGAAACACCTTGAGTTGCTGAAGGAAGCCACCAGGGAAGACATCAGACAGGTGTGGGAAGAATATCTTAAGGAGGGCAGGAGAAACACCGTTTTTATCAGGGGGAAAGGATGATTTTTGAAAGGAATATTACGGTTATAGATGGAGTAAAGGTAGGCATACATAAAAGGGAGGGTGAAACTCTATATGGCGAGATTATTCTTCTTGGGGGTAGAGCCTTTGACCCTCCGGGGAAGGAGGGAGTATCCAATCTTATGGCCTCTCTTTTTTACCGTGGATGCGGGAAAACTTCCTACGAGGAAATAATAGAAAAACTGGAAGGAATGGGGGCATCTCTGAATGTTTCCGCATCTTCGGAAGCAATAACTGTGAGCTTCTGGACAATGAAGAGGTTTGCCGATGAAACTATAAACATTCTGGTGGATTGTCTTTTGAATCCCGAATTTTCCAGTGAGGAACTGGAGAAGGAAGTGGAAAGGAGCATCACAGAGCTTAAGAGGAATTGGGACATTCCAGAGGCCGCTGCTTCAATGATATTTTCTAAAAAGGTCTTTGAACCTCACCCCTATTCCAGACAGGAAAACAGGAGAAGTTTGAGGGCTATACAGAGGAAAGACCTTATTGCCAAAAAGGAAGAGGTATTCAGACGGAACAGAGCAGTTGCGGTATTAAGTGGAGCGCATGATGATCACATGGGAGCTGTCACCCGGATCATTTCTGCCCTGAATGAGGGAGGTAAAAGGCCTTATCTTCAGGAACCCGGGCTTAAAGGGGAGCAAAGAATATATTTTTACCTCAAGGAAGATGCAGAGCAAACTCAATTAAGAATGGGACATCCCTCCTTTCCAAGGAAATTTCCCTTCTACGAAGCTGCGATTATATTTAATTACATCCTTGGAGGAGGTGGGTTTTCCTCCCGTTTGATGGAAAGGGTGAGGGCAAAGGGAGGGTTAACCTACTCTATTAGATCCTCCTTTTCCCCAATGCTTTTTGGAGGTTTGTTTTCAATCTCTACCTTTACCAGGCCGGAAACAACAGCTCTTATGGTGGAAGAGATTATAGCCGAGATCAATCTTACTCTGGAGAGAGGGGTAAGTGATGAAGAGGTGAAGAAAGCCCAGGGATATTTCCTCGGACATTTTCCCCTTGGACTTGAGACCCCATCTCAGGTGGGTTCCCTGCTTTCCGGAATGCTCTATTATGACCTGGAGGATGATTATCCTGAGAGGTTTCTTGAAAGGATAAAGGAGCTTTCAGCCTCAAAGGTTAATGATGTGGCAAGGAATCTAATAAAGCCTGAATCCTTTACAATTGTAGCTGTAGGAAGCAGAGTTGCCATGGAGGAGCTGAAGAAGATTGGAAAAATTTCCCTGGTGGAACCAGAATAAAATAGGAGGGAAAAAGATGTCTGAGGTTTTAATTCTTGGAGGAGGGAAACAGGGAAGCTTTGTGGCAAAAAAACTGGGGGAATGGGATATCCCCACGACTGTGTGGGATATCTCTCCTGAAGTTCTGCAAAGGGTGTCCCTCTGGCCAAATGTAAATGTTGAGAAAAGAAATTTTTTCAGGGTGGAAAATCTTGCAAGGGAACTGAATAGATTTGATGTGGTGGTTGAATCCCTCCCGGGAGAGCTTGGGTTTAAAGCGCTTCAGCATCTTGTATCCCTGGGCAAAAAGGTGGTTAGTATATCCTTTATGAAGGAGGATTATTTCCTTCTGGAAGAGGATGCGCGAAGGAATGGAGCCACTGTTATTCCGGATTGTGCCCTTGCCCCGGGACTCACAAACCTTCTTCTTGCTAATGGAATATCAAGGTTGGGAACAGTTTACAGGGGGCTTATACTGATAGGAGGTCTTCCTGCCCGTCCCGTTCCTCCTTTCTATCATAATATAACATGGTCTACATATGACCTTATTGAGGAGTATAAAAGACCGGCAAGGGTGAGAAAAGACGGGATTATTAGAGAGGTCAACCCCCTTTCTGATATCAAACCGGAAATTGGTTTTCCCGTCTCTGACCTTGTTTCCTTTCCCACAGATGGTTTAAGAAGCCTGCTCCGTACAACCAGTATACCTGACCTCGAGGAAAGAACCATCCGTTATTCCAGCCATGTAGAAAGGATGAAGGTCCTCGATGAGCTGGGTTTCTTTGATGAAGAGCAGATTGCGCTTCTGAATGCTTCCTATCCCATTAGATATATAACTGCCATGGTGATCGAGAATAAATTTACCACAATTCCCCAGGAGGATATCGTCCTTGGCCGGGTAGAGGTCAGAGGAGAGTCCCTTGCTTACATTTATGAAATATCCGGGGAATACGATTATGAAAGAGGTTTTTCTGCCATGAGCAGGTCATCGGGCACTCCTGCGGCAGTTTTCGTTAAGTTCCTCCTGGAAAGGGACATTAATCAGACAGGAATTCTTCCTCTGGAATTTTTCGGAGATAGGGAAGACATCCTGTATAGAACGGTTCAGGAGTTGAAAAGGGAAGGGATTCTTATAAGGGAGAAGAAGAAACCTTTAAAATAATTTTCCCGTTTTCTCTGTTAATCCGTGCCAGACAGCAAGGAAGTTCGCCTTGAGCTTAAGGAAGAGATCCCTTCCTGACAGCAAAATAAAGGGGGTTTCAAGGAGGGCTTTTGCCATAAAATACAGGGTATAGAGGTAAAACTTCGGTTTTTTCCATTTTTTAAGAATAATAAGAAGATTTCTCCTTGCGTAATAGTGATTGGCGATGAAGGTCCATGTTGTTCTGGATTTTTTTAATGCCGCCTTATGAATAATTTTGCTTTCTGTTGAGAGGATTATTTTTCCCTTTTTTCTTAATCTAAGGCAGTATTCAAGATCATCAAATTTTATGAAGAAATCCCTGCGGGGCAGGCCTACCTCATGGAGAACCTCTGCTTTTAAAAGAAGGCCTACAAAGGAGCTGTGATCTATGGGCAGGCATTTTTTCTTTATGTCTTCAGGGGCGAGAGGCTTTACCAGACCCTTATTAAAAAGGGAAAAATCGAAGAAGCCCCTGTGATAATTAAAGGGAGAATCATTTTCTATTTTTAAAGATGTAAGGGCTACAGCTTCTGGATTCTGGCACCTGAGGAGTTTTTCCAGCGCATCCCTTTCAGGTTCTGCGTCATCATCCATTATCCAGATCCAGTCATAATTGAGGGAAAGTGCCCTTTCCATTCCAGTGTAAAATCCTCCAGCGCCTCCCAGATTTTCCCTGAGCAATAGAGGTTCTATGGATGGTTCATTGAGGGATGACAGATATTCTCCTGTGCCATCTGTTGAAGCATTGTCCACAACAATGATCCTTTCGAGAGGAATGGTCTGAGAAAGAAGAGACGAAAGGCACTCCTTAAGGAGTGCCTTTCTGTTATATGTTACAACAACAGCGCAGACTCTGATTTTACTCCTCTTCAGGAGAGATTCTTCCTTCCTCTATTGCCTGCTGGATTATCTTTTCCTGAATCTGTGCAGGCACTTCATCGTAATGGGAAAATTCCATCCTGTAAGTTCCTCTTCCGCCGGTTATGGATGTGAGGTCCGGCTCAAATGTGAGCATTTCAGCCATGGGTACGTAGGCCTTTACTATGGCCTTTTTGCCCTTTGTCTCCATTCCGAGGATTCTTCCCCTTCTTCCGTTGAGGTTTCCCATTACATCTCCCATGAATTCTTCAGGTACAATAACTTCTACCTTCATTATTGGCTCAAGGATGGTGGGTTTTGCCATTTTTACGCCCTTCTTGAAGGCCATTGATGCTGCTATCTGGAAGGCAAGATCAGAGGAGTCCACAGGGTGATAGGAACCATCGTAAAGAATTACCCTGAAGTCCACGGTGGGATATCCAGCAAGCACTCCCTTTTTCCTCGCTTCCTGGATTCCCTTTTCAACTGCTGGTATGAAGTTTTTAGGAATGGCTCCACCAAATATCTGATCAACGAATTCAAAATCTGCTCCCCTTGGAAGAGGCTCGAGTTTTATCTTCACATCTCCGTACTGACCCCTTCCACCCGTTTGTTTTTTGTATTTACCCTGAACATCTGCCTTCCCTTTGATGGTTTCCCTGTAAGGAATTTTCGGAGTTTTTAAAAGTACTTCCACCCCATATTCCTTTTTCAGCTTGGAAATCAGAACTTCCACGTGGAGCTGTCCATTTCCAGAGAGGATGAGTTCCTTGGTTTCCGTATCCCTTTCGGCCCTAAAGCTTGGGTCCTGATCGTTGAGTTTGTGGAGTGCTGTTGAAATCTTATCCTCGTCCTTCTTGGTTTTGGGTTCTATTGCGAAGGATATTGTTGGTTCGTACGGTGGGGTAAATGGGAATTTCACCACTCTATCCTTCGAACAGAGGGTATCTCCTGTAAGGGTCTGCTTTAATTTAGCAGTAGCGACGATTTCTCCTGCTACTGCTTCTTCAGCAGAGACCTGTTCTTTACCCATCAAATAGAAGATATTGGAAATTTTTTCTTCAACTCCCTTTGTGGCGTTGAATACTGTTGAATCAGGTGTTAACCTGCCGGAGAAAACCCTTATTATGTTTATTCTTCCGGCGAATGGGTCTGATATTGTTTTAAAAACAAGGGCAGCCAGAGGTTCCTCAGGATCAGGGTTTACCTCCCCTTCCTCTGTTTTAACAGGTCCCCTGTCCTTGGGAGAAGGTAAATATTCCACAATGGAATTCAGGACGTTTCCTGTTCCAATATTGGCCGTCGCTGAAAGACAAACCACAGGATATATATCTCCTGCTATAACTGCTTTTTTGAGTCCACTGGAGAAGTCCTTATCGGTGAGGGCATCCTCAAGGTATTTTTCCATAAGTTCTTCGTCGGACTCTGCTACCATTTCTATAAGTTCGTTTCTGTACTTTTCATAGTCATCCTTCATGTCTTCGGGTATATCCGTCTCTTTGAACTTTCCGCTTTCATCTCCTTCATATATATAGGCTTTTCCCTTTACAAGGTCTATTACTCCCTTGAAGTCCTTTTCCTTTCCAATGGGAAGCTGAATTGGCACTGCTTCCCTTCCGAAACTTTCCTTTATGGAATCAAGGGCAGAGAAAAAGTTCGTATTCTCTCTATCCAGCTTGTTTATGGCTATCATTCTTGAAAGGCCGAGTTTGTTCAATATTTCCCAGGCCCTTTCTGTTTGCACTTCAACCCCGGAGCCAGCGTCTACCATTACCACTGCTGCATCGGCAGCATGGAGGGCAGCTTCTGTTTCCCAGAAGAAGTTGGAGAATCCTGGAGTATCTATGAGATTTACCCTTATATCGTTCCAGTCGGTAAATGCCACAGCGGTGGAGATGGTTATCTTTCTTTCCACCTCCTCCGGGTCAAAATCTGTGATGGTATTGCCCTGGTCCACCTTTAATAATCTGCTGGTTTTTCCTGTTATAAAAAGTATGGCAGAAATAAGTGATGTTTTTCCTGTATGGCCATGTCCTACAAAGGCCACATTTCTGATCTTTTCTGGGTTCCTCATTTTTCCTCCTTAGTATTTTATTATTGTTTCGACCCTGTATCCTTCGAGGACCTTCCTGCCATCCAGGAAGGTAAGTTCCACAAGGAAGGAGAATCCAGCTACCTCTCCTCCCATCTCTTCCACCAGTTCTGCCATAGCTCTGGCAGTGCCGCCGGTGGCTATGAGGTCGTCTACAATTAATATTCTATCACCGGATTCAATTGCGTCCCTGTGAACTTCGAGGATTTCTTCCCCATATTCGAGGGAATATGTCTTTTTTATTTTTTCCCATGGAAGCTTGCCCTTTTTGCGAGCTATTATAAGTCCACATCCAAGTTCATAGGCCATTGCCGCTCCAAAAATAAAACCCCTTGCTTCTATGGCGAGAATTTTGTTTATCTTTTCACCCCTGTAAGGGGAGATCATTTCCCTTACCGCTGTTTTAAATGCCTCTGCGTTGAGTAATAGAGGAGTAATGTCCTTAAAGATTATTCCCTTTTTGGGAAAATCCGGGACATCCCTTATGAATTTTTTAAGGTCCATCTTATCCTCCTTTCAGTTTTTCTTTTATGTAGTTGAGAATCATGATCTTTTCCTTCTTTTTAGGCTGATCGGGGAACCTTTTAAGGGATTTTTCCATAATATATGCGCTTAGTTTCGCATTGGAGAATTCGTACCAGGCAGATTTGAACGCTTCTTCAAGGATCCTGTAATCCTCCACATTGTTTATAAGGTAATCCAGGGCAGCCATAGCCTCCCTTTTTTGCCTCTGCTTTAGTTTTAATCTGAACATAAACAGAAAATTAAGGGGATCATCAGGCCTTTCCTGAATGAGGTTCGATAGAATTTCCTCACTCTTTTTGAAATCCCCCTTGATGTAGAGGAGAGAAGCTTCTGCATATTTGTTGCCTTTTCTGGCGAGCTCCTCGAGGTGCTTCAGTCTGGAAATGAGCTTTTTTATAGCCTTTATGGAGCCCTTTGAACCCCTGTGTTTTCTGGCCCTTTCCAGAAGTTTTTCAGCCTCCTCATAATTTCCCTCAATAGCCTCCACCTTTGCCAGGGATATTAAAAGTTTTGGATTGTCTCTATTTTTCTTCAAAAGCTCTTCTACAATTTCCCTGGCTTTCTCAAGCTTTCCGTAGAAAACGTAATTATAAAATAAGGTGTCAAACGCATCCTCTGCAAAGGGGAAGGGATACTTTCTCA
>JAMOUL010000295.1 GCA_027062035.1 Candidatus Aminicenantota bacterium
AAGGGTCCGAACTTCACCTGTTCTTCTGATAATTATTTTAAGCTTCCCATCCTCCACAAAGCCCACTTTTTTTCTGTCAGGGGAAATATCGTAGTTCTTCCCCTTTACTTTGAAATATTGCCAGTTCCCGGAAATAAGATCATAAATGTACAGTCCATCTCTTCCGGGAAAAAGGAGTTCAGTCCCTTTCTTCACGGGGATGTAGAAAGGTTTTAGCTTTTTACTGAATTTCTCCCTGTAACTTCTGGCAATATCCGTCAGCTCAGCATAGGACCGCGAACCTATATCATATCGATATATCTTCCCTTCCCTTATAAAAACAAAGGCTCTGGAGTTTATCCACTGAACTCCCCTCACCCCGCTCGTATATGACTTTGTAACATCCTCAATTTTCATTGAAAAAAGAGGGGATAGAAGGAGCAGAAGGAGGATGGGAAGCCTTCTCATGTTTCCCCCTTAGAATCCAGTTACATGAGCTCTTGTAGCAAACATAAGGCTACCAACTATGGCGCCTATTATCACGTATATCACTATAGCTATGACAATTACCACAAGGGTAAAAACTATGGACTTCTCCTTTGGTACCTTCTTTACAGGAGTGGCTCCCAGGTAAAGAACGTAAATCCCGTACAGGGAAAAGAGAATTCCTATAACAGCAAGAGCTGGAATTATGCTGAAAATTCCGCCTATCCAGCCCGGGGTAGCCGAATATACTGCCAGTTTGTGGGAACCTATCATATCCTTTTCACCACCGAAACTGGGGGCAATAAGGTCAATGATATAGGCGAGCACAAATACACCGGCAAGTGCCAGCACAAGATAAACGATTGCTCCGATAAGTCCCTTGATAATGGGTGTCCTTACAGTAATTCCCAAAAATGAATAGCCAACAAGGCTTCTGCCTATAAAGCTACTTATTGTCGGGATGAGAGCCAATATGAGAGCATATGAGAAATACAGATCCTGAATGGATGTTTCCTCAGTAGCTATTGTCTCCCATTCGTTTTTAGGAGAAATTATAAGGTTCTTTGCCCTCTCCACAATATTCATTTCTTACCTCCTTAAGGTTTTATACTATTTTATCACGGTTTCCGAGCCACTACTGCATAGTCCTGATGCGAGAAAAGAAAACCATTTATCCTTCTCAGGTTTTCCCTTATAGCAGCCTCTCTTTCATCATGAGCGGGAAATTCCATTAATTGCTCTGGAAGGTTCTTCCATATTATCTTCTCCAGCCTCCACCCGCTGGACTCCAGAATAAAGGAAAGGGTTTGTGGATGAAGAGGTGTGATATGGGTAGGATCCAATAAGAAAGCTCCGTGAAAGGCTGCTGGAGAAGCTACATTTACTGTCTCTGCGATAAACAGTCCCCCTTTCTTAACCTTTTTCCAGGCAACAGCTATTATCCGCTCAACCTCACTTATGGGAAAATGCTCGAGAACCTGGGCTGAAAACACACTGCCCAGAGACTCATCTTCCAGGGAGGAAAGGTATTCAATACCATCTCCGAGAATACAATTTAACCCCTTTGCCTTACATTCTTCTATAAATTTGGCATTTATATCCACTCCGGAAGCTTCGATCCCTTCTTCCTTTAACAATTCAAGCATCTCGCCACGGCCACAGCCAAAATCCAGCACAGGTTGGGCTTCCTTCAAATATGGAAGATAAATCCTTAAACCTTCCTTTATGCTCCCTGTCCTGAATCTTCTTTCAAACCAATAATAGAAGGTGGACTTTATTTCTTCCTTAGCCCCGGGCTCCTCAAGGGAGAGTCTCTTTGCTGCATTAACAAGTTCTGACAGAGCATCAACATATTCCTGAAACTTCTCTTCACGGGAACGGAGTTCTTCCATTGCCTTTGAAAACCATTCCCTGTCCTTGGTATCGATCATTGGTACAAGAGACATATAAAACCTTCGATGAAGTTCGGATATACGTGAAAGCTTATCTGTAAGTTCGAGAAGATATGGGATGAGCAGGTTAAATATCTGCACCACAAGGGAATTAACAACGTCCTGTCTATCCTGACCGGTAATTTTTTTTATTAATTTAGCCCTCTTTGCAACGTCCTCGACCGTCAGATTCAATTTCTCTCGAAGGGCCTCGATTTCTCCCCCGAGGGGTTCCACAAACTCTTCCTTATCAAGTCTGTAATGCGCTTCTTCGTATTTAGAGCTTGCTTCAGCTCTTTCCTTTTTTATATCTTCAGGCTTTTTCATCCGGGAAAAACGGAGCAAGCTCCTCTCTTGAAGGAGGCCTGTCCAGATAACTTATTAAAACAAGGGCTACAATGGAAATAATAAAGGCAGGGTAAATTATCGGGATTCCAAAGGGATCGCCCTCGGGTGCCATGGAAGGTGGCAACATTCCCCCCAGTATTTTCAAAACGATAGCGCTGAGACTTCCCAGAATAATAGACCACAGACCTGCCTTTCTCGTCGTCCTTTTCCAGGCAAGGGCTGCAATAAGTGCAGGGGTTATGGATACACCATAGATCGTATAAGCAAAATATGCTGTATCCAGAACGGATTCCATCTTTACTGCCAGAAACCAGGCAAGAATTCCCAGTATAAGCACCATTATCCTCTGAAGAACAACCATTTCCTTCTGCGAGGCCTCCCTTCTTATAAACCTCTGATAAATATCCCTCATTATATTCGTAGAAGGAGAAAGGAGGTAATTCATTCCTGTGGAAAGAACCACCACAGAAGCAGCTCCCATAAGCAAAAGACCTACCACAGGAGGCACCATCTTCTTTGCAGCCACGAGAACAATGGAAGCCGGATCTATCCCCTTGCTGTGATTTACCATCCACAGGTTAATCTCTGGCCAGTGTCTGGCTGCTGCAAAAATAGCAATTATAACCACCACAGTTTCCACCACTATGGTACCAAGCACCCATAGGGAAACTGCTTCCTTTGCATCCTTGGGGGTCTTTGCCGAATAGAATTTCTGATACATTGTTTGAACCCCCAGAAGAAGAAGCATGGTAGCCAGGAAATAGCTACCAGCCTTAAGATAAGGATGGGCACCAAAGGTCTGATTAACTATGGAAAAATGCTCTGGCGGAAGACTTATAAGGGCTCCCTTTAATCCTCCTGCAGCGTGTATTACAAAGGGAACTGAGGCTATTGTTGCAATAAGAATAATTATCCCATTGGGAAGATCGGTATAGGCTACAGCTATCATTCCTCCAAGGGCAGTAAACAGAATAACGAAAACTGCGGACCACATCTGCCCCTGGGAAACCGAAATCCTTCCATCTGTAATAACGTTTATGATGTAGCCTCCTGCCCTGAACTGATAGGAAACTATGGCTGTGAAACTAATTATAAGGGCAAGGGCTCCAAATAATCTTGCAAATTTTCCATATCTTACCTCAAGAATATCCCCAACAGTGTACTGTCCGAAGGTTCTTATTTTACCTGCCAGAAAATAAATTATTATTATTCCGACCCAGGCACCAGCAGGCATCCAGAGCGAAGAAAAACCGGCCCTTGCGGCATACTCTGCCCCTGCAATAAATGTTCCTGAGCCAATCCACGTGCAGATAAGCGTAAACACCATCACCCTTACCTTCAGGCTCCTTCCTGCGACCATAAAGTCTTCCTGGGTTTTAACTCTCCTGGCTCTAAGGAAATTCAATCCTGTCAGCACAACAAAGTACCCTATAATTACATACAGATACCACATGGTGCCTCCTTAAATGATTTCTTATAAATTTTTATCTCTAAAGGAAAATTTTTGCAAATTTTAATAGGGGGGTAATTCTTTCGAAAAAATGCAAAATGAGGGGTAGATCCTTTATTTAAAAATCTCTTCTCCCTCTTTTGTGAGTTTCCACTCTCCTCTTCCTACCTTTTCAAGCAGGGGTTTCTCCAGCTTCTCGTTCTTCTTTAATAGAAAATAAATATTTTTTATCCTTGTGCCTATCTGGTCAAGGGCCCTCTTTAAGTCTCTGGTCTTTAAACTTGGTTTTCCGAGCTCAGATGAAAAATGAAAAAGCACTGCTGCTGCTTTTTGAATGGGATCCTTCAATTTTTTCTCCTTAATTATGTCCCTTACTTTTTGAACATCAAATTCAAGGGTCTTTTTAACCTTTTGTTTTTTGGAAGTGCTCTTTTTGGAAACTACCTTTCCTATCCTGGCCTTTTTTTCTATTCCAGAGGGTACCTCTTCAATTTTTTCATAAAGAATGGGTCTCATTTCTTCAAATCTTTCCTTTACAAATTCCCTATCGCCTTCAATCTCCAGCTCCACCTCACCAATTTTCAATTTAATTTTGTAGAAATTGGTCTTTTGAATCATCGATTCACCTCCGTAGCTTCAAATATAACAAATTCAAAATTTGTAGTCAATATTCTTCAACAATAAAATTTTGAAGATGAGAAGTTTGATTTAAAAGTTTTAGCGTAAAACCCCTTTCAGGACTGTATTCAAGGATAGAATAGGATGCAGTATCTACATGAATTTTCCAGAAAAATGGAATTTTTATATCAAGTACCCCTGCGATTAACGGTTTTAACACTGCCCTATGGGTAACAATTGCAAAAGTTTGAATTTTCTTTTCAGAAAGTTCTTTTACAAGTTTTTTCAAAGTTTTCACACTTCTTTCCTGAACCTCAAGTACAGACTCAGCTCCGGGAAGGCGAAGATTTTCGGGAACAGTAATCCAGGTTTCAAATTCTCTGGGATATTTTTCTCTAATTTCTTCTTTTTTTCTCCCCTCCCACGGCCCAAGATTAATATTATTAAAGCCTTCCTCTATTAAAACTTCTGCCCCAACGGCGCTCGCAACCCTCTGTGCAGTTTCATAAGCCCTTGAGAGGGGGCTGGAATAAATGACCTGGATGCCGGAGTCCCTTAAAGCCTCACCCAGGGCTACTGCCTGTTTGACACCGTTTTCATTAAGGGGAAAATCGCTCCTCCCCCTGAAGAATCCTTCCCTGTTTCCTCTGGTTTCTCCGTGTCTTATTAGAAAGATCCTCATCGTGCACCTCCAGAGCAGGATTATACCACTTTAAAACTCGAGTGTTTTGATATAAAATATCCTTTCAAGGAGGAAGATATGTTTGCAACCATAGAAGAAGCCTTAGAAGACATAAAAGCCGGCAGGATGATCATCGTGGTGGATAACGAGGATAGGGAAAATGAGGGTGATCTCGTAATGGCCGCAGAAAAGGTAACCCCTGAGGCTATAAACTTCATGGCCAGCAAGGCCAGAGGGCTAATCTGTGTTTCCATAACAAAGGAAAGGGCAGAAGAGCTTGATCTTCCACCTATGGTGGTCGACAATACTGCTCCCTATAAAACAGCATTTACAGTATCCGTGGATGCTGTAGAAGGAACAACCACGGGAATTTCGGCCTTTGACAGAGCCACCACCATAAAAAAACTTATAGACCCAGAGGCTAAACCCTCTGACTTTGGAAAACCCGGACATGTATTTCCCATAGTGGCTAAGAAGGGAGGAGTACTGGAAAGAACAGGGCACACTGAAGCTTCCCTCGACCTTGCAAGGCTTGCAGGATTATATCCTGCTGGAGTAATGTGTGAGATCATGAACGAGGATGGAACAATGGCCCGCCTTCCTCAACTAAAGAAGTTTGCGGAGGAGCACGGTCTGAAAATAATAAAAATAGAAGACCTTATAAAATACAGAATGGAAAGGGAATCTCTCGTCAGAGAGGTTGCCAGCGCTGACCTCCCAACAAAATACGGTCATTTTACCCTCAGGCTGTTTGAGGACATAATACATCACCAGCCCTATGCAGCCCTTGTGAAGGGGGAAATAAAGGAGGACGAAGCTGTCCTTGTAAGAGCCCATTCACAATGTCTCACAGGAGATACCTTCGGATCGCTCCGCTGCGACTGTGGAGAACAACTCCACAGGGCAATGGAAATGATAGAAAAGGAAGGGAAGGGTGTAATTCTCTATATCCTCAACCATGAAGGGAGAGGAATAGGTCTTGCCAACAAAATAAAGGCATATGAACTACAGGATCATGGGTACGACACTGTAGAGGCAAACAAAAAACTTGGTTTCAAGGAAGATGAGAGGGATTTCGGGATGGGAGCCCAGGTTTTAAGGGCTGTTGGGGTAAGAAAGATGAGACTTCTTACCAATAATCCAAAAAAATTCGTTGCCCTTGCCGGTTACGGGCTGGAAATAGTAGAAAGG
>JAMOUL010000296.1 GCA_027062035.1 Candidatus Aminicenantota bacterium
GGTGATGCTCGCAGCCCTGATGCTGGTAATCTATGGATGGAAAAAACTTATCAGAGACAGGTTGAATGAACTGGGAATAGAAAGGGCAGGTTTCTGGAAGGGGCTTAAAGCCCTTCTTCACGACCCTATTAAATTCGGTCCCCTCTGGCAGATGGTATTCATGAACTTTACAGTAAGCGGTGTGGGAATCTTTATGGCTGTGAAGCTCGACGAAATATTCCGCGTATGGCCCTTCCGTGAGGAAAGGGTTACCCTTACAGGACACTGGCATGTACTCGCAGCTCTAATAGCCACCATAATTCTCATGTATTATGCAGACATCGTGGGCCTCAAGGGAAAGGTAAGGAAATGGTTCGGATGGACACTTATTATAGGCTCGGATATTGCCTTTGCCTCAGCCACAATTTTCTCCTTAAAGAAACTATTCGTCCACACTTACTATCAGGAACCCTTTGTTTCAAAGACCATGTTCTTTATGGACGCAGGACTTGGAGTGGTGCTGGTAATTCTTGCCATGCTGCTACTGTGGAGATTGTTTGACCTATTCAAAAAACATGGATTATGGAAGAAGGAAATGGAAAATCCGGAACTGGAGGTTACAACAACCTCCGGGAAATCCGGCGCCTGATAAGGAGGTGGACCATGAAAATAAACAAAACCATATATTTAACAATTGCCATATTCACCCTTGCAATGGTGTTTATGGCATGCAGTTCAGGAAAGGTAACATGGAAGCACCAGGAAATTGCATATATAAACACCGGAATAAATCCTGACGCCTGGGCACTTGTTCCGGCGGGAGAATTTTTCGAGGGACAATTTAAAAATCTCAATCATCTCAAAAACATCGATTACGACTATGAAATAATGGTAACCGATGTTACAAATGCTCAGTATGCGAGATACCTTAATGAGGCCCTTGCCGCAGGAAAAATTAAGGTGGAAGGAAACAGGGTATTGGGCTATTATCCAGGAGATAAATACTACGGATACAGACACGAAAGGAAAATCGACCCGGGTGATTACCTGTATTTTGCCCTGGAAGAGCCAGGGACTCGCATAAAATTCGATGGCAAAACCTTTACAGTGGACAGAGGATTTGAAAATCACCCGGTGACAATGGTCACATGGTTTGGTGCAAGGGCTTACTGCCAGTTCTATGGCTGGCGCCTGCCCACAGAACTCGAATGGGAAAAGGCAGCAAGGGGGACCAAATTCACCGCATATCCATGGGGAAATGAAATAGGTCCAGAATACGCCAATTTCAATCTCAGCAATAAAGAAATAAGAAGGGTTCTGGGGGTAAAACACGGAATAACCACTCCTGTTGGGTTTTTCAACGGTAAGAAATACGGGGATTTTCAGACAAAGGATGCCAGAAGTCCATATGGACTTTACGATATGGCAGGAAACGTATGGCAGTGGATTGCTGATAAATATCCAAAGATGTCAGACAGGTTCATGAAGGGCGGCAGCTGGATGAATTATGATATATACCTGAGAATATGGATGAGAAACAGTGCTCTTCCCTGGTATTACAGCATAAACGTCGGGTTCAGGTGCGTAAGGGATGTAAAAAAGCCCGAAACCACCGAAGAGGCCACAGAGGAAATACAAAAAGAAGAAGGCGAAAATCTGGAAAAATAGCTCCAAAGGAACCAATATTATTTATAGAGAATGAAATGGGTCAATAGTATGTCTGGAAATTTTAAAGAAAGGCTGAAGTTTTACTGGCAACTTATAAAGGCACTTCAAACAGGTTTACTTCTCCTTACAGGAATAACTGGTTTTGTAACATCCCGCTGTCCGGTGATGAATGCAGGGATTTTTCTCGGACTTACCGGGAGTTTATTTCTTTCTATAAGCGGAAGCACCATTCTAAACATGATAATAGACAGGGATATTGATACCAGAATGGGACGTACGGCAAAAAGACCCATACCGTCTGGAAAGGTCACAGTTAAGGAAGCACTGATACTTGGAAGCATTTTGTCCTTTGCAGGGGTTGCATGGGCCTTCAGTCTATCCCTCATATTTGGGGCACTGGTGTTCGCAGGGTTGTTCTTCGACGTCATTGTGTATTCCCTGTGGCTGAAGAGGAGAACTCCATGGTCAATAGTATGGGGAGGAATAGCAGGAGCCATGCCAATTATGGCTGGAAGAGCCCTCGGTCTGGGTAAAGTGGACTCTGTGGGCATTCTTCTCGGGCTTTCAATTCTTCTATGGATCCCCACCCACATTCTTACCTTTAGCATGAAATATTATGAGGATTATGCGAGGGCAGGGATTCCCACTTTCCCCTCGACGTATGGGTTCAGGAAAACCCGCCTTATAATAGCCATATCAAGTGTGGGAGCTGCAATAGCGGTGGGAATTGGAATTATGGCCCTTGGAATTTCATGGGGCTATTTAAGGCTTCTTGCTGTTCTCAGCGTTGGTTTGCTGGGACTCGTACTGTTCAGCATTTTCAAACCATCGGAAAAAGTTAACCTTGGACTGTTTAAATACGCTTCCCTTTTTATGTTGAGTTCCATGATCATACTTATATCAGGGGTGCTGTTATGAGAAGAATATCTGCCCTGGACAGAATTCTTCTTTTCACAATGGTACTTGTAGCTGCGTATCAGGTGGTCTCAGGTCTGGACAAATTCAGGAACCAGGTGGTTTTTTATTTCACCATTTCCTTCGGGGTACTCATCATTGCCGGACTCCTACTGATACTATTCGGATATGAGATCCTGGAGAACCCTTTTGTTGTCGTGGTTGCAGCTTTGATACCCCTCAGTCTCTCCCTTGGCCTTATTCTGACCTATTATCCTGAAGTTCACATTCCCTATCTGATATTTGCCATTGCCGGAATATTCGCCATAACAATTACAAGGCTGTCCTCTTCAAAGACAATAGCCACCCTGACACTGGCAGTGGTTCACGGCATTGCTGGACTTACCATATTTATTCTCCCGATCATCCTTTATGCCAGGGGAAAAGCAACTCTCTCGCTTCTGTTTATCACCATGGGAGCGACATTTATAGGCCTGGGAGGCCTGCTTCTTGCCCTCATACAAACAGGAAGGCCACTACTCTCCCGTAAAACTGTCTTCACACTATTACCATGGATACTTCTGGTTATGACAGCGGCCTTTTCAGCAGGTCTTGGAGCCATGCCATGAAGCAGAAGGTTATTACCTGCATTAATAAAATAAACGCCAAAATTTTTTAAAGGAGGTAAAAAATGACGATACTTGATCGTCTCTTTTTACTGGTAACAGGGTTAATTGCTATCTATCTTATCTGGTATTTCGTTAAGAAGGAGAAAAAATCCCCCTGCACCTGCAACATTTTTTACATCATTTCTTTTGCTGTTCTTCTGATTTCAGGACTTCTCCTGATCTTTTCAGGATGGAAAATACTGGGTAATAATCTGGTAGCGGTGGTGGCAAGCCTCATCCCATTCTCCCTTGCCACGGGATTAATGTACAGATTCTATAAGAAATCTGCCACGTGGTACCTGATTCTTATGCTCATAGGCCTGGTTCTCATAGCAATTGCCCGCTTCGGCAACATGGTTGCCCTGGGCAGAGTTGTATATCCCCTATTTCATGCCATTGCAGGAATCACCATAGTGCTGGTGCCAATCCTCGTTGTGGGCAAAAAGCTGGTGAAGGGTTCCTTTATATGGGTGGCGGTTGGCGGAGCCCTCATAAGCCTCGGAGGAATGGCTCTCGCATTTCTCAAGGCTGGAAAACAGCTTCTTTTCTTCTCCCCCAAAGTGGTATTTGCAATACTTGCACCCCTTCTCTTCCTTGTGGCTCTATTCTTTGCGCTCGGATTGATAAAGGGCGAGGAATAAACTAAAAAGGGGGTCCATAGGGGCCCCCTTGACCCCTTTAAAAAATTTCTTAAATATTCCGATTATTTTAGTAGGAAATTGTGATATAATATTCATTGTTAAAAACTGGAGGTAAAGATGGAAAACAAATTTTCCCTCAGGGTTAATAAGTTTCAGGAACTCATGAAGAAAAAGAAAATAGACGTGGCCATGATAAGAGACAATTACGCCTTCAGGTATTTTACCGGCGCCTCATGGGATCCTCCGGCTCTTCTTATTCCGGCAGATGGAGAACCTGTTATTTTTGCAATTGAGGAAGAAATCCCTGAACTCAAGGAGAAAACCTGGATCAGGAATTTTCTTCCTTACAGGGACGTAAAGGTTCTTATAAATAGTGTTCACAAGCGGGTGGACAACCCTGTGATAGGCTTTAACCTTGATATAGACGCCTCGGCACTTCTTTATTCGATGTTTGCAATGATTCACGCCAAAAGAAAGGTGGTTGATGTTCACCCACTCATTATGGAACTGAGGATGTTCAAGGACGAGGAAGAAATCGCCTCCATAAAAAAAGCGGGTGAGATAGCGGTAAAAGGTATGGAAGCTGCTATGAAGGCCGTAAAACCCGGTGTGAGTGAACTTGATATCGCTGCAGAAGCTGAATATGCCATGAGGAAGGCAGGAGCCGAGGAAATATTCGTTTACGTAAATTCGGGTCCCCCAAGGGTCCATGCTAAGCCAAGGGCAAGGAAAATCAAAGACTATGTACTCATCGATTTGATGCCTTCCTTCAACGGCTATTATTACGACTTTGCCAGAACCTTTATTCTGAAAAAGCACCCGGAACGGGAAAGGGCTCTAAAGGCTATGGTAGAACTGCATAAAAGGCTCCCGGAATTCCTTAAGCTCAATAAGACCTTTCATAAGGTTGAAGAAGACGTTTTCAATATATATAAATCTCATGGACTTGAAGGGGAATATCTCTACGGGTTTGGCCACGGAGTGGGATTGAGATTTGAAGAAACTCCGATACTGACCATAGTCCCGGGTGACCGGATGAAACCGGTAAAACCCAATATGGTAATAAGCGCAGGACATGCTCCTTTAAGTTCCATTGAACTTGGAACGATAAAAATTGAAGATACATGGTGGATAAAGGGAGACGGAGAAGCGGAAAGACTTACTGATTTTCCCCTTATCCCTGAAATATAAGGAGGAAGCAAAATGGTGATCCTCGGGAAAACAAGGGTCAAAGATGCCCTGGAAAAATACCCTCAACTTAAGGAAGTTCTCATATCCCTTTCGCCCAAATTCAAAAAGCTCAATAATAATCTTATATTCAAAGCGGTAAGCCGCTGGGCCACCTTTGCCGATGTGGCAAGGATAGGTGGGTTATCGGTTTGCGAGCTACTGCACAGGTTAAACAGGGAGATTGGAATGGAAGAAGAGCTGGCAAAACATGCTCCAGACTGCCTGAAGGAAAGGGTTCATGAACCTGCTGAAGAGAAACAGCCTGCATGGATTAAAAAGGCAAAGCAGATACTGATAATGGACGTAAGGGAAAGGGACGATTTCTTCTTCCCCGAGATCACCCGAACCCTTAAGGGAATGGAAAAGGGCCAGGTATTGAAGGTTATAAACGATTTCTATCCTGCGCCTCTCATAAACATGCTTAAGGAAGAAGGCTATGAAATTTTCTATGAAAATCCTTCGGCCCGGGAGCATATTCTTTACATAAACTACAAAGCACCGAAAATAGACGAAAACTGGCTCCAGAGAAAGGATGAATTCGAAGTTCTCGATGTCAGAGGCTGGAAGGAGGACCCCTTCTCAGCCATAATAAAGAAAGCCAACGAAACGCCTCCAGGGGAGGGATTCAAGATAATACAGTACTTCCTTCCAACCCCGCTCATAAACATGATAGAGCCGCTTGGTTATGAAACCCACATAGAAAAAAGGGGGCCCCTGGAGCACCATGTTTATTTTTATAGAAAACACGAAACCAGACGGGAAAGGAAAAAGACCCTTTCCGGAAGGGTACCCCTTGTCATACAATCTGCAACCCCTGTTGTCTATCCCATAATTATGAGGATGCTCCAGTCAAAGCGGCTGATGGACCTCATAAAGATAGAAGAGCTCAAAATATGGGATAAGACGGAAAAGCACCTGGGATGGATTGTAAACGGCAGAGCCGATATAAGTTTCTCTGCTGTTGCTGCCGTTGCGAAATTGTATCAGAAGGGACTTGACATAAAAATGAAGGCGATAACTGTCTGGGACAATTTCTATCTTCTTACCAGGGGCTTCAAGGCAAGGAACTTCGGAGACCTGAAGG
>JAMOUL010000297.1 GCA_027062035.1 Candidatus Aminicenantota bacterium
AGGAAACTTCAAACCTGGATCAGGCCCTGGATATATTAAATAAAGGAAAACTAACACAGAAAAACGTTCATCCAGAAAATCCCGGGGTACGACCACAGAATTCTCCACTGGAAGGTCCAGAAAGGGATGAAAAACTTCTGCTCTCCAGCATGGGAAAGAGTTACAACTCTGATATGAGGGTTCTCGGAATCTTTATACCCGGACTTGCCGCAGCTGCAGGTCAATTTTTCCGCGAGGCAGAGTGGCACAAGGAAAAGGAAGATGAGAGCCGAGGCGTATTGAAGGTGGAGCATAATCTCGGGAAAAAAGCATGGACAGCCCTCGGTTTTCTCTGCATGGGATACATAAAGGAAATTACAGGGTCATGGGAGAGGTCAGAGCGGATTGTGGAAGACGCGTTCGAGAGAATACCCCATCGTCCTGAAGACTACAATCCAATCAGGGGACTCAGTCCTGAATGGCATATGCCTCCCATTAAAATTGGGTTCGATGGAATAAGCTTCAGTATCGACCCGGACAATCCTACCGGTGCCGTTTCTTTTAGCATAGGAGAAGGTATAATATTAGGCTTTAGCATGGGAAAGAAGGGATGGGCAGTAAAAATAGGGGTAGGAGTTAAGGCAGAAGCAGGAGTTGCAGGAGTAGGTGGGGGATACTTCATCAAATATGACAGCATAAAAGGTTTTGGAGGTTCCATTGAAGGGAAGGCAACCTGCGCAGGAATGAAAATAGTTTTACCTTTTTCCCATTCCTTCAGCTTTGAAAACAATTAAACCCTCATAAAGATTATTTTGTTTCACTCCTGTTAAATATAATTGCTCTCCTGCCTTATTTGAACCATAATAAAGGTAAGGAGGTGATTATCATGGGGAAATTTAGAAACAAAACATTGCTTTTTCCTGTATTTTTAATTCTTGTTCTCACCTTTATCTCCTTTTTAAACCCGGTAAATGCCCAGACAGAAGAGGTGAAAAAATACGCTGTGGCCCTCGAGATGTCAAACGTTCGATCCAGGCCTTCCGTTGAAGGAAAGATCGTCTTTGTAGCCAGACCTGGCGAGAGGATGGAAATCCTGGACGACCTTGGAACATGGTTCAAGGTAAAGCGCAAAACGGGAGAGGTAGGTTATATATTCGCAAGACTTGTCAGGGTGGAGGTGGTTAAATACATAAAAGTTCCGGTTAAAGAGACAAAGGAAAGGAAAGCACCCGCACCCCCTGAAAAGGGACAGGTGGCAAAACCCCTGGTACCTGTGAGACCTCCGGCAGGTGTTAAAACCATGGAAGCTGAAAGACAGGGAAAGTCAAAGAAATTACTTTATATGGCAGGGGGTGTTGTAGCAACAGGTGCCATAGCATATCTTCTCTTCAGAAAAGGTGGTCTGCTCAACAAGGGAACTGCCACCCTTAATGTGGTTTCAGATCCTTTTCCTGCTACTGTGTACGTAGATGACGAAGAAAAGTGCACGGCTCCATGTATAGTGGAAGGAGTTTCTCCCGGTACCCATGTAATAAAAATAGAAAGGGAACTCTATGGAAAATGGGAACA
>JAMOUL010000298.1 GCA_027062035.1 Candidatus Aminicenantota bacterium
CCACATGGAGCGTTCTCCTTCCATTCTGCCGGATGGGGTTTTAAGCCTTACCTTGCTTTTTTCCTGAAGGACTTTAACAACTTCAGCATCATGTCCTGTGGCGTCTATCATGTATTTTGAATATACGGTAAGGGGATCCACGTGAAGACCGGCTACGTCCACCGCAGACCAGTTTATAACTGCTCCTGAAACCCTGCCTTCCTTGAGGACAACATCTTCTACAAAGATACCATTGAAAATCTTTGCACCTGCGAGGATTGCCTTTGAAGCGAGAGTGGTGGTGGCAAGCACAGCGTCTGCCACGTAGTAACCATCGGAGAATTCCCTGTGGGGTACCTGGAATTCTTCAAGTATTTCCTTTCCTTCCTTCTGTACCACTATTGTGTTAAACATCATGCCTCCGCCCCACATTCCTCCCCCGATGCTGAGTTTTCTTTCGAATATTGCTACCTTCAGTCCAGACCTTGCCATGTAATAGGCTGCTACCATCCCTGAAGGACCGCTTCCTGCTATTACCACGTCAGTGTCAATATAATTCAGGAGTTCTTCCATATAGGTTTTGACTATGGCCTGAGTTATAGTTCTCTCGTCTAACATTTCATCCTCCATATCCCAAATTATCCTATGAAAAAAATCTCTTGACAAGAAAAACTCTTTAAAAACTCCAGGCTTTTAGATAAAATTTACATAAAAATAAGGAGGTGAACCATGGCTGTAAAAGTGGGAATAAATGGGTTCGGAAGAATAGGGAGGAATTTCTTCAGGGTAGCCTTCGGAAATATGGATTTTGAAATAGTTGCTATAAATGACATAACAGATTCAAAAACACTTGCGCATTTGCTTAAATATGATTCCGTCATGGGAAAGTACGAAAAGGAAGTGTCCCATGACGATGATGGAATTATTGTGGATGGAAAGAAGATCAAGGTTTTCGCAATAAAGGACCCTGCCCAGATTCCCTGGGAGGATTACGGTGTGGACATTGTGATAGAGTCCACCGGAAGGTTCAGAGACCGGGAGAACGCATCCAAACATCTGAGGGGAACGGTTAAAAAGGTCATTATTTCGGCTCCAGCCAAGGGTCCGGATGTGACTGTTGTGCTCGGGGTGAATGAAAATGAATATGACCCTGAAAAACATCATATAATTTCCAACGCCTCATGTACCACAAACTGTTTTGCTCCTGTCACCAGGGTACTCGATGAGAACTTCGGAATAGTATATGGCCAGATGACAACGGTTCACTCCTATACCAATGACCAGAGGATACTCGATTTGCCGCATAAAGATCTGAGGAGGGCAAGGGCAGCTGCCCTTTCCATGATACCCACCACCACAGGAGCAGCCAAGGCTATAATGGAGGTTCTTCCCCATCTCAAGGGAAAACTCCACGCTATTTCCATCAGGGTGCCCACTCCGGACGCATCACTTATTGATTTTGTGGTTCAGGTTGAGAAGGAGGTAACAGTTGAAGAAGTTAATGAGGCATTCAAAAAGGCTGCCGATGGCGAACTTAAAGGAATCCTCGCTGTTTCCGAAGAGCCTCTTGTTTCCACAGACTATATAAAGAATCCCTACTCCGCAACCGTTGACCTGCTATTCACCAGTGTGGTAGGAGGGAATCTTGTTAAAGTTCTTGCCTGGTATGACAACGAATGGGGTTATTCCAACAGGCTTGCAGAGCTGGCTGAGCTTGTTGGGAGGAAACTATGAAATTTGTAGACCAGCTTCCCGTTGATAAGAAGTTGGTTTTTTTAAGGGTGGATTTTAATGTTCCCCTGAAGGATGGTCGGGTGGTGGATGATACCAGGATAAGAGCATCCCTTCCGACGATAAAATATTTGCTTGAAAGACAGGCAAGGATAGTTGCAGCTTCTCATCTTGGAAGGCCCGGAGGTAAGGTGGTACCTGAACTTTCTACCAGGCCAGTAGCTGAGAGATTGGCTGAAATTCTGGGAAGGGAGGTAAAGTTTTTACCTGAGATAATCGGAGAAGAAGTGGATAGAGAAAAGAGTTCCCTCAATCCCGGGGAAATTCTTTTTCTGGAAAATCTCAGATTTCATCCCGGAGAAACGAAGGATGACCCTGAGTTTGCTTCCCGGCTTGCGAAGGGAATAGAAGTATATATAAATGATGCCTTTGGAACCTGTCACAGAGCTAACGCTTCCGTGCATGCCCTTGCAGAAATAATCAGGATAAAGGGGGCAGGGTTTCTGATAAAGAAGGAGATAGAGCATCTGAGTAAGGCTCTTAAAGAACCCCGTCATCCCTTCATCCTTATAACCGGTGGAGCCAAGGTGTCCAGTAAAATTCCTATTCTGCGTTACATGATGAGACATGCCGATAGAATCATTGTGGGTGGTGCTATGGCTTACACCTTCCTGAAGGTTACGGGGAAGTCCATCGGTGCTTCCCTTCTCGAAGAGGAAATGCTTGGAGAGGCGGAGTCAATACTCAGGGAAGCGGAGGACCGGGGAGTAGAATTTGTGCTTCCTGTTGACCACAGGTGTGTCCGGGAAATAAAGGAGGATTCAGAGATCAGAGTTATGGAGAACATAGAAGATGGATGGATTGGAGTGGACATAGGGCCGGGTACAGAAAAACTATTTGCAGAGAAAATAAAGGATTCTGCCATGATCGTCTGGAATGGACCTATGGGGATCTTTGAGATGGAACCTTTTTCCCATGGGACAAAGGCCGTGGCAGAGGCAGTTGCATCGTCAGGGGCGTACTCCATAGTTGGAGGAGGGGATTCTATAGCTGCCATTAGAAAAGCAGGGGTGGAAGATAAAATAACCCATATTTCAACAGGTGGAGGGGCTTCGCTTGAATATCTTTCAGGTAAAACCCTTCCTGGCCTTGCTGTGCTGGAGGAAGAATGAGGCCGCTGGTTGCTGGAAACTGGAAAATGAACCATACCCCCACCTCAGGGGAAACCTTTATTAAAGAGTTGGATGGGAGAATGGACAAAGTTGATGCGGATGTTGTTGTATTTCCCCCATTTGTTACCATCCCCCGGGTGGTGGAAGCTGCCCGTAAAACCCGGATAAAGGTGGGAGCCCAGAACATGTTCTGGAAAGATAAGGGAGCCTTTACCGGAGAAGTTTCAGCAGAGATGCTTCTGGATGCCGGAGTGGAATATGTTATCATCGGACACTCCGAGAGAAGGAACATTTTTGGAGAAAGCGATGAACTGATAAACCTCAAACTCAAATCGGCTCTCAAAGCAGGATTAAAACCGGTTCTATGTATAGGAGAAAAGCTGGAAGAAAGAGAGTCAGGAATGACCATGGACAGGATAAAGTTTCAGCTCAATGCGGACCTTTCAGGGGTGGATGTGGAAAATATTGTTATAGCCTATGAGCCAATATGGGCCATTGGTACAGGCAGAACAGCAACTCCAGAACAGGCGGAAGAGGTGCATGGGTTCATAAGTGAATTTCTTGGAGGTGGTGTAAAGATTCTTTATGGAGGTTCTGTAAAGCCCACAAATGCTTATCAGTTAATGGTTCAGCCCCATATAGATGGGGTGCTTGTGGGGGGGGCTTCCTTGAAACCCGACACCTTTTATGATATAATCCTTGCTGGACTTAAGGCATTTGAGGAGAAGAGATAATGTATAGTGTAATCCTTATTTTTCACGTGATCATTTCGATCCTGCTCATCATCGTGATTCTGATGCAGAGCGGGCAGAAGGCAGATATAGCCGCGGTTTTTGGTGGCTCCAGCAGTTCCACTGTTTTCGGTCCAAGAGGAGCCACAACTGTGCTTGTAAAGGTGACAGCTGTGCTTGCTGCACTTTTCATAATTACCTCTGTATCTCTTTACGTTCTCTCCTCAAAGGCCCATCCAACTTCTATTTTTCAGAAATCTGTTGTGAGCGAGAAGGCGGATACAAAGAAATAGATTGAGGTGCCGAGGTGGCGGAATTGGCAGACGCGCCAGCTTGAGGTGTTGGTGGGTTAGGCCCGTGCGGGTTCGAGTCCCGCCCTCGGCACCATCTTTTTTTATTTTTCTTTTTATAGTATTAAACTGAAGAGCCGACAAATTTTCTGAAGTGCTATTTTATGGATGCTGTGGCTATCCCGCTTTTTAATGTTTTCTGAGTTTCGTTGATAAGGTTTATTCGGATTGATTATTGTCTTTCTTTTCTTCCTCTGATACTTCCTTTTCATCCAGAGCTTTTAAATATTCCATGGCCTGGTTTGCCCATACGAAATCCACCACTTTGATATCTATTTCCTTTACTCCTTCCACTTTTTTCAGAGCCTGCTTGACCATTAAAGCCAGCTGTATTCCTATGGGGCAGAAATAGGTGGTGGGTCTGAATGTCAGGGATACCCTTCCTGTTTTTTCATCCACCTCTATATCCCTTACGATCTGAAGCTTTACCACATCCTGGCGAAGTTCAGGATCTATAACTGTCATAAGTGCTTCTATAACCTTGCTCTTAAGACTCATTCACAACCTCCAGAATCTTTTTGAACACCCCTTCCAGGCTTTCCTGGACATCCCTGCAGGCTGAAGCTGCTATCTTTTTTTCCACCAGTGCATCTATAACACACCTGGTAAAGGGAACCTTTCCAAGAAACGGGATTCCCTGTTTCCTTGCAAATTCCTCTATGCTTTTTTCGTTTGTAGGGTTAAGGCCGGCTTTGTTTATTACAATTCCATGGGGCACCCTGAAATGAGCCGCGGTCTGGGCAGCCCGTTCCATATCGTGAATGGCTGAAAAGGAGGGTTCTCCCACTATGACAACAAAGTTTGCCCCTGATATGGAGGATGTGACAGGACATCCTATCCCGGGGGGTCCATCCACCACAATATAAGGAATATCATCCCTTTCAGCAAGGAGATGGGCCTGATGCTTTACCATGGTGACCAGGTTTCCAGAGTTTTCCGCTCCGGGAAAGAGTTTTGCGTGTACCATTGGACCAAATTCCGTTTCAGAAATGAACCATTTTCCAACGGTCTGGGGTATCATTTCTATCGCGTTTACTGGACAGGCTATCTGGCAGAGAGTACATCCATCGCATTTCATGGGATTTACTTTGTAAATGAGGTCATCTATAACGTCTATGGCATCGAAACGACAGAGCTGACGGCAGATATCACACGAGGTGCATTGGGCTTCGTCGATTTCTGCAACTGATTTTCCTGTAAAATTTTCCTCCTTCTTTATATCAGGCTCCAGAAGAATATGCATATCTGCAGCGTCAACATCGGCGTCTGCTATTATGAATCTTTCACCCTTTCGGGAAAGCCACCACACAAAAGATGTGGTTATGGTGGTTTTTCCGGTTCCACCCTTTCCGCTTATTATTACTATTTCCTTTGCCTTCATCCTGCTATCTCCTTAATTCTGGCATGGAGTTTTCTGAGTCCCTCTTCGAATCTTTCAAAGGGAAGTTCGCCTCTGGAATACATCCTTGCGATGTCCTCTGAGAATGGAAGTCTGAAGAGGATTTCTATTCCCCTGGAGTTGGCGAATTCCTCCACAAGAGTGTTTCCTTCCTGTGCCTTATTTATCACTATACCATAGGGGACTTTAAGCTCTTCCACCATTTCCACCACAAGGGAGAGGTCGTGAACTCCAAAGGGGGTGGGTTCTGCGACAAGGATTACATAATCGGCATCTTCCACAGCCTGGACTACCGGACATGAAGTGCCCGGAGGAGCGTCTATTATAACGTCACCTTTATAGTTCTTAACCCTTTTCTTAAGGTCGGTGATTAGAGGAACTGCAGTGGGTTCTCCGATGTTGAGTATACCTTCCATGAAGTCGAGATTTCCTGCCCTTCCGATTCGAACCACACCTTTTTTCCTTGGAACTTCTATGAGCGCACCCTTTTCAGGACAGACATAGGCACATACTCCACAGGAATGGCACAGTTCAGGAAAAAACAGATCCTTCTTTGCAGGAGGAGGTATTATTACCAGTGCTTTATAAGGGCAGGCCCTGGCACATTCTCCGCAATAGGTGCATTTTTCGGGGATTATTTTTGGAACGGGCTCTGTAAAGTCTTCTACCTTCTCTATCGTGGGTTTGAGAAAAATTCCCCCGTTGGGCTCTTCAACATCAGCATCCACGTAAAGAGCCGGGGCTATGGCCCTTGCGAAGAGAACTGAGAATGTGGTTTTCCCGGTGCCCCCCTTTCCGCTCGCTACTGTGATTTTCATTTCAGCTCTTTCTCGAGTTTTTCAGCTATTTCCCTTGGAGTGGCTTCTTTGAACTCTTCCAGCTCGCCTTTAAGAAGTGCATTCACTGCTTCCTCGACGGTCTGGTCGTCTCTGGCTCTGTACATTTTAATTCCTGCAGCCCTGAGAACTTCAAAGGCATTTGGCCCGAAGTTTCCGGATATGGCGGCATTCACTCCTGCTTCTATTGCTATCTGAGCGAAGGAAATTCCTACAGCCATTCTTCCCTGTTTGTGCGGATTTTCTCTGGATATTATTTCTCCGGTATCTGTATCATATATGATGTAGTACTCAGCTCTTCCGAACCTTGGATCCACCATTGAATCCATCGAGTTGCCCTTTGATGTTATAAATATTTTCATTTCCTACCTCCGAAATAGTATTTTATCACCAATATCAAGAACCTGCCCCGAATTACTGGTATGTTAGAAGGCTCTTAAAGGTTTATCATTGAAAAAATATGACTTTTGTGTTAAAAAAGAGGTATGAAGGATGTTACACATATAACTGCATATTTTAAGGAAGAAGAAATTGAAACCAAGGATAAACTCCTTGAAAATTTTCTGAAGGAAGCAGAGGAAAGAGCCCTTTTACCTTTTCTTTTTGAATGGGAGATGTTAATAAGGGCAACCCAGCTTTTTCCTGTTACCAATTTTCATCTTCTTTCTGAGGATATTAAAAATTCCATAATTAGAAAGAACTTTAATCCAGAACTCAGTTCTCTGGAAGATCTTATAAATAGACTGGCAGTTCTTTCAATAAGACTTGAAAATCGAAATTCTGAATTTTACACCGAATTTGAGGACTTTATAGAAGAATACTTCATGAGAAAGTACGGAATAATGACGCTGGAGCTCAAGAAGAAAAAGCGTGAAGATTACTGGACAATGATGTCCTATGCCACAGAGCTCTTTCTCGATTGGAGAAACGTTCTTTCACATTTAAAGGAAAAGAGCCCGATCCAGTACCAGGTATTCTTTTCTGCCACCAGGAGAATTGTAAGGGAAGTTAAAAGAATTCCTCTTCTCGAAAACTTTCTTCTCAAGCGCTTCAAACGTCCCATGGATAGGATTTCTGTGAAGGAAATAACGGACCTTATTTCTTCCATCGAGGAAAAGAACGAGAGGAGAAGGATAGCTCTGGTGTTCCTGCTCGTTTCAAAACTGATAAAGTACCTGGACCATCTTGAGGCTCTGGTGAGGACAGACCCTCTTCCAATGAGGTATTATCCCATTCTCATTCTTATAAAATACGAGATTTCCCTTCTTCTGAAGGTTATGGATACTAACAGAAAGACCATCCCCAAACTGAAGCCCCTTATGGACAAACTCCTTGTTTCCACAACCGAGGAGCACAAGAAGGTATTTTTCGGGGAACTTCTTAACATCTCGCTTATCACAGTTCCATCCAATATAAGGGAAAAGGTTGGTAAATCCGTTTTTCTTCTGAAGGGGATACTTCAGGAAATCGTCTATGAGATAATAAAGTTCTTCAACAAGGAGGTAAGAAAGGAAGCTCTTTTCCCATCTCATATTGGTAGAAGAGAACAGGCAGAGCAGGCTCTGAAGAATATTGATGCAGTTATTTCTAAAATTGATATGCTTCTTTCAAGCGGTAGCGTGGAGAGATATGAAGCTGAGGAAATAATAACGTTTCTTGAAAAGAGCGTGATGCACCTTCTTCTTTACAAGGATTGGGAAACCCTTGAAAGGATTTTTTCTGATATAAGAAAGGCTTCTACCAAGAGGGAGATTTTCACAAAGGTAGCCAATCTTAAAAACCTGCTTCTTTACCTGATGGAAGAAATAAAGAAACGCAGGGTGTTTAATATAAAACTCGAAGAAGAAAAAGTCCCTGGGGCGGGGCGGTAGGTCCGGCCAGAGTTCTGTCCTTTGCTTCTATAATATTCTGAAATTCCTCAGGGGAAATTTTGCCTCTTCCAACTTCCAGGAGAGTTCCAACCATTATCCTTACCATATATTTAAGGAATCCGCTTCCCTTTACCCTGAAATAGAGCATGTCACCTTCTTCCCATACTTCGAAATTTTCTATTCTTCTTATCTTGTTTTTTTCTGTGGAATCTGACGTGAAGGAGGAAAAATCTTTTTCACCAATGAGAAGTTTTGATGCTTCTATTATGGTCTCCACATTTAAGTTGCCTCTTACGTGAGCCACGTATCTGTACAGGAATGGAGAAACAATTTCACCCCTGTAAACCCTGTATTCGTAAACCTTTCCTTTGGAGTGAAATCTGGCATTGAATTTATCATCCACAATTTCGCACTTCAGGATCCTTATGTCCGGAGGGATGAGGGAATTTATAGCCTTTTTCATGGAATCAGGAGGTATGGACAGTTTTGTATGGAAATTGGCAACCTGTCCGATAGCGTGTACTCCAGCGTCTGTTCTGCCAGCTCCATACAGTTTTGGTTTTTTCTTGGTTATAATCTGAAGGGCCCTATGAATGGTGCCCTGTACAGTTCTCTGGTCTGGTTGATATTGCCAGCCTCTGTAGTTTGTGCCGTCGTAGGCAATTGTGAGTTTATAGTTTGCCAATTCCCATCTCTCCGAGGATTTCTTTTATGTAAGCCCGGGCGATGGAAAGGTTTGCCCGGTCCGCGACGGAATAAATTTTAACAAATGCGTCAAAGATTTCAGGAACCCTTTCTTCCATCATGGAGATCTTCTGAAGTTCGGATACCGGGAAAAATATGGGGTCTGTCCCTGATTTCCATGCTTCCCAATCCCGTAATAGATAAATCATGTTCTCTATATAAATTCTGAGGTCTTCCCTCTTTTTAATTTTTTCCGGAGAGGAGAGCTTTTTAACTCTTTTCTTTTCCTTCCCTTCCCAGATAAGGTGTATTGTCCTCGATAATATGGTATGGGGAAGGGCAGAAGGAATCATGGTGAGGAGCAGGAAATAGGTGGATTCGGGTGGCTCTTCCAGGATTTTCAAAAGGGCATTGGCTGCTTCGGGGGTAAGACGATCAGCTTCTTCTATAACCACCAGACGCCATTTTGAAGAGAAGGGTTTAAGGGATATTATCTGTTCCAGTTCCCTGATCTGCGATATCTTTATGCTGGAGCCTGAAGGTGAAATTCTTACAAGGTCATTGAACTCTTCCAGTTTTTTCTCACAACCCCCGCAGAGGATAAGTCTCGAGAGGAATAACACGGTTTTATCATCTCCCCCTTCTACCAGAAGAGTGTGGTGCAGTTTTCCCCTTAAAGAAGCTTCTTTAAAATATCTCTCAGCATCCATTTAACACCTCTCTTAAAAATCTTCCTGTATAGGTGTTTGCCCTGCATACTTCTTCAGGGGTTCCCTGGGCAACTATTCTACCCCCCTCTTCTCCTCCTTCAGGGCCAAGGTCGATTATCCAGTCTGCGTTTTTTATGACATCGAGGTTATGTTCTATAACGATCACAGTTGCTCCTTCATCCACGAGTCTATGTAGTACCCTGAGGAGCTTTTTTACATCATCAAAATGAAGCCCAACCGTCGGTTCGTCCAGTATGTACAGGTTGGATTTTACATTTCTTGTTAGTTCCTTTGTAATCTTTACCCTTTGAGCTTCTCCGCCTGAAAGGTTTGGAGAAGGCTGGCCAAGTTTTATGTAACCAAGGCCTATATCCTTCAGGAGTTTTAATCTCCTTTCTATCTGTGGAACATCCCTGAAGAGTTTATAGGCTTCCTCCACGGTCATTTCGAGGACATCATTGATGTTTTTGCCGCGGAACCTTACTTCCAGCACTTCCTTTCTGTACCTTTTCCCCTGGCACTCGTTGCAGACAGTGAAGACATCCGGCAGGAAGTGCATTCTTATCCTTATTACGCCAGCTCCCTTGCATACTGGACAGCGTCCTTCTTTAAGGTTAAAGCTGAACCTCGAATGGTTAAAGCCCCTTTTTTTAGCTTCGGGAAGAGATGAGAAGAGTTTTCTTATGTGGGTGAAGACTCCGGTATAAGTGGCAGGATTGGAACGAGGAGTCCTCCCTATTGGTTTTTGATCTACCAGTACAGCTTCCTTTACCTTTTCTGCCCCTTCTATTTTGTCAAAGCTCTCATTCTTGCCCTTCAGTGCAGCAAATAGCGTGTCTATAATAAGGGAACTCTTTCCTGAGCCGGAAACTCCGGTAACTACCAGGAAGACACCCAGGGGAATTTTAACATTCAGATTCTTCAGGTTATGGATCCTCGCACCTTTTATAAAGAGAAAATCCTTCGGTTTTCTTCTTCGATAAGGGATGTCTATGAACTTTTCCTTTCTTAAATAAGCGCCTGTTATGGATCGGGAACTGGATAAAATTTCAGAGATGGGTCCACTGGCCACTATTCTGCCTCCGGATTCTCCCCCTCCAGGTCCCATATCTATTATGTGGTCTGCAGATCTAATGGTCATTTCATCGTGTTCTACAACAATAACTGTGTTTCCAAAATCCCTTATCCTTTTTAAAACCTCTATAAGTCTTTTTTGATCCCTGGGATGAAGGCCTATAGAAGGTTCATCCAGGACATAAAGGGCCCCCCTTATTTTTGCTCCAAGCTGGGAAGCGAGTCTTACCCGTTGGGCTTCTCCACCGGAAAGTGAAAAAATGGGTCTGTTCATGGTCAAATATCCTATCCCGAGTTCCTCCATTATTTCCAGTCTTTCCTTTATCTGAATGGCTATTCTACTGGCAATTTTGTTTTTCCAGAGATCCTCTATTTCTATAAGCCTTTTTTTGAAAACAGTAGCCGGAAGTTCCACATAGTATCCGATATCTTTTCCATCGATTTTGAAGGAAAGGGTTTCGCTACGTAGCCTTATTCCGCCACACTCTTCGCATCGTTCCTCGGTTATAATCTGTTCTTCTCCTTTGATGATCAGCCTGAAACCGGTCCCTCCACATGCAGGACACGCCCCATAGGGACTGTTAAAAGAAAATAATCTCGGCTCCGGAGAGGGCAGGGAAATGCCACAATAGGGACAGTGCAGGGAGGTGGAATACAGTATTTCTTCCCCATCTGAAATCACTATGAGACTTTCCCCGGAAATTTCAAGGGCTCTCTTTACGCTTCTTTCCAGCCTTTTGCCGGATGGTACAAGTTCGTCCACCAGAACCTCTATGTTGTGAGTTTTAAATCTTTCCAGAGCAGGAGGTGGAGAAATTTCCATTATTTTTCCATCAACCCTCGCCCTTACAAATCCCATTCTGGATATTTTGTTGAATACTTCCCGATGTTCACCCTTCTTTCCCTTTATGAGCGGAGCAAGAATTTTTATCCTTTTCCCGCTAAAACCTGCTTCGATTGCACTGGCAATTTCATCGGGCTCAAAGGCCCCAAGTTTTCTTCCGCAAACCGGACAGAATGGCTCAGAAACGCGGGAAAAAAGGAGTCTTAGATAATCGTATATTTCTGTGACTGTTCCTACTGTAGAGCGGGGATTGGCTGCGATGGATTTTTGATCAACCGCAATGCCAGCACGCAGTCCTTCAATAGATTCCACATCGGGTCTGCTTACCTTTTCCAGAAAACGCCTGGCATAGGGGGATAGGACTTCCAGGAATCTCATCTGTGCCTGCTGGAATACAGTGTCGAAGGCAAGGGAGCTTTTACCGGATCCACTCACTCCTGTTATTACCACGAACCTATCGTGAGGGATATTGAGGGAAAGGTCCTTAAGATTGTGCTCCCTGGCGCCCCTTATTCTTATCTCTTTCATTTGCCCTTAAAGATGAGATTTAAAAGCAGGGTTAACAGTAAACTTAACAATATGGATGTACCCAGCGGAAAAATAAAGGTGAAACCCTTTCTTTTAATAACAATATCTCCGGGAATTTTTGGCAGGGAGGGGAGCAGAAACAGAACAAGGCCCATGATAAAAAGTATAAGGCCAGAGATCATAATGAAAACTCCTGCGTTCTTCAAGACTCCCTCCTTTAACGGTCTTTTTCATTTAAATTTTACCTTACATGAAAAACTTTTTGAGGTTAATCTTCTCCGTGCGCCTTTTCATATTCCTTTCGGAGAGTTTCCAGATCCAGGTGAGTGTATTTCTGGGTTGTGGAAAGAGAAGAATGTCCCAGCAGTTCCTGTATGGTTCTTATATCTGCTCCCATCATAAGAAGATGGGTTGCAAAACTGTGTCGGAGCTTATGTGGTGATACCTTTTTTCTTATGGAAGTTAATCGTATGTATTTTTCTATAAGTTTTTCAACCCATCTCGCTGACAGTCTTTTTTTGAATTTATTAAGAAAAAGGGCATCTTCCCTGGCTTCCGTTCTGAAGGTTAAGTATTTTTTAAGGGCTTTCCGGGCTGGAACTCCGAAGGGAACTATTCTTTCCTTTCCTCCTTTTCCCTTCACCCTCAGAAACCTATCAGCGAGGTTCAAATCAGAAACATTTAACCCTACAAGTTCAGAGAGTCGAATGCCTGTTGCATAGAGGAGTTCCAGAATAGCCCTATCTCTGGCAGAAAAGAAATCTCTGGGTTCGGGAAGCTCCAGTAACTCGGTTACTTCATCCATGGAAAGAACCACAGGAAGTTTCTGACTTTTCCTGGGATAGCTCACCAGTTTTGCCTGATTGATCTTGACCAAATTACGGGAAAGAAGGTATTTGTACATGGATTTAATCGCTGCCAGTTTTCTTTCGGTAGAAGCTCCGCTATATCCCTCACCTTTAAGCCATAATAGGAAATTGTATATATCCTCTGCTTCAGCAGTAAGAATGTCCTTCCCCGTGCTGGCAAGAAATGCCTTGAATTGTAGAAGATCCTTCCGGTAACTTTCTATCGTTCTTGGGGAGTACCTCTTTTCCCTCTGAAGGTATGTAAGAAATTCCAGAGCCGGATCCATGAGATTATTCGCTCGAAAGCTCGTACAGAAATCTTCCTGCGCTATCGAATACTCCTATTGAACTGACGTTTTGAAGGATTTCCTTCACACTATCTTCGCTTCCCGTAATCAGAACAGATAAGCTTCGGGATGGAAAATTCCTTAAAACAGAATTTATTTCGTTCAGGCTATATTCCTTTTCCTGCATTCTGATAGCCTTCCATTCCCTTCTCATTACTGGCCAGGGAAGACTTTCTTCGTATTTGAGTTTTCCTTTCATGTATTTCTTTATCCTTTCGAATTCGTCAGGTTCTATTCCTGCCCTCATCTTGCCCGATATTACCCTTCTTGAAAGAAAAAAGATTTCCTTTGTGCTTCCCTTTCGAATCCTGAGATCTATCCAGCCAAAGGAAACGTTTCTTCCTTTCTGTATACCCGAAGATATAGAAACTCTATCTGTGAACATGGTGTGAAATAAACCTTCAGGGTTCAGAGCAAGGGCACTTATGAGTACTTTAATGGGCATGATCTCCTTCCGTTCAATTATTTTAAAGAACCATACCACATGGGGCTCATTCATGGTAATGAAGCCTACTTTAATCGGGGGACGGTCCGGTGGTTCCATCAGTTTCTGAAGATGAACGATCCTGGTGATATTTTTAGAAAGGGAGTTTTTAATAACTGAAGTGATAAACCCTCCTTCCACCACTATCTTCACCCTTCTGGGTGAGAAGCATTTCTGCTTGAGATTTGAGATGTCCTTTGGGGTGATTCTCATTATATCCGTCATGGTGGGAAAGGGACGACCATATTCTGACATGGGGTAGAAAAGAAACGGCCCGAAGTCAGAGAATGAAGGTCTGGGAATGGACAGAGATATGAGTTTCTTTGCCCTGGTAAGGGCTGCGGGATCAATCTGGGAACTGTATATAAGGGATGCGGCAATTCTGGAGGGAGTTGACCAGTAATTTTTCAGGGATATTATTCTGAAGTATGATGAGTCCACACCAACATGAGTTTCTATGCGAGCTCCTGAGTTCCAGATGTCCTTTTTCCACTTTTCCTCCTGGTAAAGAAAGAGGGTTGATAACAGTCCGCTGGTTTCCTCATCGGCTCTGCCACAGGGTGAAATTATGGTCAGGGAAATGAGTTCCATGGGAGACGGGTTTAGTATGAGGTTGATGGAAAGGAGATTAAAGCCAATGATTAGTGTGATGAAAACTTTAATTATTTTTCCTGCCATGGTTTTAAATATATCCTTGCCCTGTTAAAGGGCGAAAAATTACTTCTTATAAGATCCCTGAACCTTTTGTTATTTATTGAAATAGTTTCCGAAAGGATCCTTTCCTCAGAGCATCTGTAGATGAGGAATAGGGAGCCGAGTTCCCTTCCCCATGCGACGGGATTGAGTTCTTCTTCCCTTAATTTTCTTATAAAGCTCATCTTTAGCCCGTTGAGTTCTTCTCCTTTCATGGGAGAGATTTTTAATCTTGTTATTTCATCACCCAGGAACTTCTCAACTTCCTTGTAATCCTTCCCTGTATACATTATTGATATTAGAGATGAGAAAACAAAATGGCTGACCACGATTTTAATGGTACCTTCCATGGATTTTTTTGCCCTGTAATTCTGGATTTTTCTATTTAGATTTTCATTTAAAAGCTCGAGTGCGATTCTCTGTATGCATACGGGGTTCGATATCCGATAAGAGATGACAAATCCAGGTTTTTTAAGAGTTTTGGTTTCTATAGTATCCTTAAAATCCCTTGCAGGAAATTCCACCTTTTCCGGGAGCATTATGGGGGTTCCCTTTAAAGGAGAAAACATTTTGCTTATAAGAGCCTTTTCCTGTTCTCCTATATTTCCAATTATTATCATCGTTGCTGTGGCTGGCTGATAATAGGTGTTGTAAAATTCCACGAGGGATTTTAGCGGGATTTTCCGTATGTTTCCCGGGAGTCCCCATGGGGGGTGAGAATACGGCGTGGAGTAGTAAGAACTTCTCAGGATTGCAGAATACACCAGGAGCCAGGGATCGCTGCGCATCTGATTGAAAACCTGGTTTGATAGCTTCCTTTTCTGTTCTAAGAAGATTTCTTTTTTTACAAATACAGCCTTCATCCTTTCCATTTCATACCAGAGGGCGAGGGGAAGCTCTTCCTTGGGAAAATAGCTGGAATATACAGCATAATCCTGGTTTACCTCAACGTTGATCTCTCCCCCTATCCTCTTGAGGAAGAAAACCTGTTCCCACGGACGGCTTTTTCTTCGGCATGTAAAGCTTATCCTTGAGGTCAGGTAAGCCATTCCCTCCTGTCCTGGTGGGTCAAAGAAGGAGCCAGCTCTGTAATATACTGTTAGAAATACCGCAGGAATGTTTCGCTTAACCAGAATGATCTTCATCCCGTTTTTCAGAGTGAAAGTTTCGAGAGGAAGCAAAAAAGGAACGAGTACGAGGAAGAGGAAAAATCTCTTCATAAGGGGATTATAGAACTTTTTTCAGGAAACAGAAAGGCTATTGGAAAGAATGAAATAGGCGGGTCCTCTTCTTATGTTAAGATCCTTCGCGATGTTTTCCGGTTTTTCCCCGAATATGACTCTTAAAATAGCACCTTCTGTGAGTTTTGTTAATCTGCTTCCATCCCTCAGGTTTTCCAGGATCATGGCCGTTACTTCCACCGGTGTGTTTAGCATTTCCATAAGTGCCTTTTTAACCCTTTTCTCCACCTTGGAGAAGTTTTTCCTTTCGAACTCCATGCCGAAAAGGAGAATAAGTCCCGTGTGTTTTCCTCCCTTTATTCTCTTTTCATAGGACCATATGGAAATAAGCGAGTCTCCTCCTTCTACATCCTGGAGAAGCTCTGTGATTTTCTCTGCTATTTTTCTGTAAAGGGTTCTCTCCCCTTCAAAAATAGGGGCAAGGAGTTGAGAGTAAAGGGGGTGATTTCTGTTGAGGGAATAATTATGCCTTTTTCTGGTTCCGTTCTTCACTATTATCCCAATATCTTCCAGTTCCTGAAGGGCAAGCTGGCAGGAACGGGGATTGATTTCTCCAAGCAAACTGATCTTCCTTCCAGAAATTCCGTCTCCTGCGAAGTAAATTGTTCTCAAAGCGTCAATTTTTGCATTGGTTGAAAATACTAAATTTGCTAATTTCATATTAAAAATGGCGGAGAGGGTGGGATTCGAACCCACGGTCCCGCTTTTCGGCGGGACAATCGCTTAGCAGGCGACCCTGTTAAACCACTCCAGCACCTCTCCCTTTCCTTTTATTATAATATCACTTATTGCCATTCTGTGTAAAGATTTTTATCCTCAAAATTGCCTCTTCTACAGGCAGAGTTTCCTGGGTTTTTTCCTTTAAATTTTTAATAACCAGTTTTCCTTCCTTGATTTCTTCGCCTACTATTATCACAAAGGGAATTTTCCTATCTGAGGCGTAGCCGAGCTGTGCTCTTAGACCCTTTTCACCGCTGTAAATATCCGCTCTTATTCCTTTTCTCCTGAACTCAGATGCCATGGCCATGGCTTTTTTTCTCGTTTCAGGAAAATGGCAAATGAGTACATGGGCAGGGGGTTCAATTTCTTCAGGAAACATTCCCAGTTCTTCCATAACTGCGATTATCCTTTCCACTCCGAGACTGGTTCCTGTGGCTGGAATTTCTGTTCCACTGAATATGCCGATAAGTCTGTCGTACCTTCCCCCTCCTGTTATACTTCCTATTCGCGGTTCCTTTACCACAGTTTCAAATATTGGGCCAGTGTAATAATCCAGACCCCTTGCCAGTGATGGATCGTATTCGTAATATTTTTCGGGTATTCCGTATTCTTTTATGTAGGAAAATAGCTCTTCAAGTTCCTTTATCCCCTGATGATCTCCGTAAAACTTCCTTGCTTCCTCAAGGTCTTTGACCTCCATGGCAGCAAGAACTGTTTCTGCACCATTACGGGAAATTCCCCTGCTCGTTAATTCCTCCCTTACACCTTCTTTTCCCTTTTTATCCAGTTTATCCATTGCCCTGGCAATTTCCAGCTCGCTTCCTTCTCCTATTTTTTTGTGGAGAGCTGTTATCAGTTTCCTGTTATTTATCCTTATAACAAAATTATCGAAGTTCAATCGTATGAGGGCCTCGTAAATAACAGTTATAACTTCTGCATCTGCAAGCATGGATGCTGTTCCCACTATATCAACATCGCACTGGTAGAATTCCCTGTAACGTCCCTTTTGCGGTCGGTCTGCCCTCCAGACTCTCTCCATCTGATATCTTTTAAACGGAAATACAATTTCTCCACGATGTTGAGCCACAACCCTTGCCAGAGGAACTGTCAGATCGTATCTGAGTCCTACTTCCCTTCCCTTTCTGTCTGAAAACTTGTAAATTAGCTTCTCCTCTTCACCGTATTTTCCTGAAAGTACTTCCCATAATTCTATGGCAGGGGTCTCTATTTTTTCGAAACCATGATTTTTAAAGACTTCCTCAAGCACCCTGAACACATAATCCCTCCTTCGCATTTGCTCCGGAAGGAAATCCCTCATGCCTCTATAACTTCTAACTTCCTGTTTGGCCATGGCTTAATTTTATAGGACAGACAACACTCTGTCAATGGAATATAATAAAAGTATGAAGGAAAAACTGCAGAAGATAAACGATTTTAAATGGAGAATTCCCAGGCATGGAAGGATGAGGGTTGATGGCATTGTATATGCAGGGGAAGAGATAATAGAGACTCTGGAGGATGGAGCTCTCCAGCAGGTTGCCAATGCTGCTACCCTTCCGGGGATAGTGAAGGCATCCCTGGCAATGCCGGATATACATTATGGTTATGGTCTTCCCATAGGAGGGGTTATAGCTACAGACTGGGAGGAGGGGATTGTTTCTCCCGGCGGGGTTGGCTTCGATATAAATTGTGGTGTAAGGCTAATAAGAACCAGCCTGAGGCTGAAGGATATAGAGAATAAAAAGGAGCGATTGCTGGATACCCTTTTCAGAAAGATCCCTACCGGTGTGGGCTCCACAGGGAGGTTGAAGCTTTCACATTCCCAGTTGAGAGAAGTCCTTGCTGATGGCGCTGCCTGGGCCGTGAGAAAGGGTTATGGAACGAAGGAAGATCTTTGTTCCACAGAAAGTGAGGGGAAACTGCCCTGGGCTGATCCCTCTCAGGTTTCCACCAGAGCTCTTGATAGGGGTAAAGATCAGCTGGGAACCCTGGGATCAGGTAACCATTTCCTTGAGGTTCAGATTGTGGACGAGGTTTATGATGAGGAAATAGCCAGGAAATTCGGACTGGAAGTGGGAATGATAACCATGATGATTCATACAGGTTCAAGGGGACTTGGTCATCAGATTGCCACTGATTTTTTAGTGGTTATGGAAAAAGCCCTTTCCAGATATAAGATATGGCTTCCTGATAGACAGCTTGCCTGTGCTCCTATCCAGTCCAGAGAAGGAGAAAGATATCTGGGAGCAATGGCTTCCGCTGCCAATTTTGCCTGGGCCAACAGACAGATAATAATGCACTGGGCAAGGGAAGCTTTTAGGGAAGCCCTTGGTATGAGCTATGATGAGATGGGTCTTCAGCTTATTTATGATCATGCTCATAACATCGTGAAGAAGGAAACTCATATAGTTGATGGCAGGAGGATGACTCTTGCTGTACACAGAAAAGGAGCTACGAGGGCTTTCCCTCCCGGTCATTCTGAGCTGCCGGCCAGATACCGTCCAACCGGGCAACCAGTGATAATTCCGGGAGATATGGGGCGTTATTCATACCTTCTTGTGGGAACAAAAAGAGCCATGGAAGAAACCTTTGGGTCCAGTTGCCATGGGGCTGGAAGGCTTATGAGTCGACATAAGGCGGTAAAGGAGGCAAGGGGAAGGTCCATAGAAAAAGAACTTAAGGCTGTGGGTATCCTTGTGAGATCCGCAAGCAGAAAGACCGTTATGGAAGAAATGCCCGAGGCATACAAGGATGTTTCCCTGGTGGTGGAATCCATAGAAGGGGCAGGAATATCGAGGAAGGTGGCCAGAATGAGACCTTTGCTGGTAATTAAGGGGTAATCCTTAAATCGGATAAAATAGGGGTTAAATAAAAAGGGGGGAAGAAATTTCCCCCCTTTTTATTTATTTATTGTTTACCCAGTTCCTTCAGGGTTTCCACAAGAAGTTTCCAGAACTTCTCCACGCTTTCTATCTCTACCCTTTCGTCCGGAGAATGGGGATATCTGATGGTGGGTCCGAAGGAGATCATCTCCATTTCCGGGTAGCTTTTGCCGATGATTCCGGTTTCAAGACCCGCGTGTATGGCAGTTACTTCGGGTTCACGGTTGAACAGCTTCTTGTAAACCTCCTTCATTATCTTCAAAATTTTCGAATCCGGGTTTGGGGTCCATCCTGGATAGCCTTCCGGCTGATGAGTTTCTGCTCCTGCAAGATCCCCCATTGCCTTCAGCTGTTTGCAGACAAAGTTAAGGGATGAATTGATTGAACTGCGGCTTGATTCGGTTATTTCCACATAGTCATCAAAGGTCTTAACCACCGCAAGATTGGTGGATGTTTCCACCAGATTTTCCATAGCCAGACTCATGGCAAGCACACCGTGAGGGAGGCTCATAAGGAAATCTACAATTTTTTTGCTTTCTTTTATGTAGGAATCCGCTTCTGCTCCGGAATATTCTATATTTACTCCTGGGTCGGAATACTTCAGCTCTTCCTTTACCTCAGCAAGCACTTCCTCCACAGCTTTCTTCACATTTTCTTCATTAGCAAAAATTATAGCTTTAGCTTCTCTGGGAATTGCATTTCTTTTATTACCTCCATCAAGAAGAGCTATTTTTACATTTTCAATTTCATAAAGAACCCTTGCCAGGATTCTTATAGCATTTCCCCGTTGAAGGTGAATGTCAACACCGGAATGTCCGCCCTTAAGACCGGAGACCCTGACTTCGAAGGCCTTTTCCTTCCCCTTCTTTCTTGAAACCTTTAGTTTAAAAATTGTGTCCCGTCCCCCTGCGCATCCAATGAAGAACATTCCTTCGTCTTCGCTGTCCAGGTTGAGGAGATATTTTCCCTTGAGGAGTCCGGGTTTAAGATTTGAGGCTCCGGTCAAACCCGTTTCTTCATCTATGGTAAGGAGAACTTCCAGAGGGCCATGTTTTATAGAATCGTCTTCCAGAACCGCAAGGGCTGCTGCTACACCTATGCCGTTATCGGCACCCAGGGTGGTCCCATCCGCTGTGATCCATCCATCTTCCCTCTTAACCCTTATGGCGTCCTTTTCAAAGTCAAAATCCACATCGGAATTCTTTTCGCAAACCATATCCAGATGAGCCTGAAGTACCACTCCCGGTGCAGATTCCATTCCAGCAGATGCCTTCTTCCTTATGATCACGTTTCCCACATCGTCTACTTCGTATTCAAGCCCGAGTTTTTTTGCAAAATTGATCACGTATTCCCTTATCTTCCCCTCGTTTTTTGAACAGCGGGGAATTTTTCTTATTTCGTCAAAGTGCTTCCATAGAAGCTCAGGTTTCAATCCTTCGAATACCTTGTCCATTTTTTCACCTCCGGATAAAATTTAGATGATTAAATCGGACGTGTCAAATGAGAAAAAATCTTATAAAAATTTCCGCTTCCACCTTTCTCCTTTACGGAGGCCTCGCTGTCCTGGTTTATTTTTCCCTTTTTCTTAAAAACCTGGGACTCAATAACGCTCAAATTGGTCTTATAGTTTCGCTCTTTTCTTGGACAGCCCTCTTTGCAAGGCCTGTGGGGGGGAGGATTGCTGATTCCCTTTCTGTCAGAACCCTTCTAATCCTCGGGGCCATGATATTTGCCATTTCCTTTTTTGGCCTGGCCATTGTGGGTAAGAATGTACCCTTTATTGTGGGGTTGAGGATAGCTGCAGGACTGGGTTTCGCATGGTATGCACTGGGTTCCCTTCTTCAGAGCGTGGAGGGAGAAGAACTCGGGAAATTTACCTCCAATGTTTCCACCCTTTCTGTTTTCTACCTTCTGCCATATTTTATTTATCCATATATCGCCATAAGGATTGCCCGGGGAATGGGGTTTTCAGCAATGTTCCTTTTTGGAGGAATTTCGGTCATACTCTCCATTCCGATAATTCTTTCCATTAAAAGTTTAAGAAGGCAGAAAAAAATAAAGGAAAGAGAACCCAGAAGGAAGTTTGGTTCAGGAATATTTCTTTTAGGCATTATGAATTTCTTTATGGGCTGGAGTGTTAATATTGCCTTTCCTTTCTTTCCTTTACTGGAAAAAATAAGGCCTTCTATAGATACTGGTTTGTTTTTTACCGTGGTTTCCTTTATGGCCGTTATAATAAGAGCATACATTGGAAGAAAACTTCCTTTCTGGGGGCAGCCGGATGTGCTGTTTCCAGGATTTCTTGCCTATTCCCTTGGATTTGTTGTGGCGTATTTTGCAAAAACTACTCTGGTTTTTCTCATCGCTGGTGTTTTTACGGGTATAGGAGTGGGAACTGTGTATCCAAATATTACTGCCATGACCCTGAGACTTGCAGAGGAGGATTACAGGGGAGTAACAATGGGATTTGTTTCCTCTCTGGGAGATTTCGGTTTCTGTACCGGCCCCATTATTTTCGGTTATCTTTCTTATAAAATTGGACTGCTTCCGTCCTTTCTTCTCTGGGCAGTGGTTATTGGCATTGTCCCCTTCATGTTTATACTACAACTCAGAAAGAGGGTTAAATAGTTCTAACCTTTATTTGCCGTAACGATATTTATCCTCTATTATGTCGTGTTCCTGCCATTCCTTTACCCAGTCATCAACGTAGAAGATCATATATTTCTTGTCCGGATCACTGACAGATGTAATTACCCTTTTTAGCCCGGCATTTATTATCATCTTCTTACATATAAAACATGGAAAGGCATTTATAACTTCTCCTGTATCCCTATTTTCTCCGTATATATACATGTCACCGCCCAGTATTGAAACTCCTGCTCTCGCAGCGTTTATAATGGCATTCTGTTCGGCGTGTACCGATCGGCAGAGTTCATACTGGCTTCCGGATGGAATACCCAGTTTCTGACGAAGACAGAACCCGTGCTCCAGAGAACTTTTGGTTTTTCTGGGCGCTCCTACGTATCCAGTTGCGATTATCTGGTCATCCCTTACTATTATGGCCCCTATTAGGACCTTCAGGCATGTGGACCTGGTGGAAACAACCTTTGCTATATTGAGATAATATTCATCCTTTTCCGGTCTTTCTATCATGATTACCTCCTTAAAAAGACCATTTCTCCCACGTGTTTCCTTAGATACGCACCTACCACGGGGCATTTGACCCGGAACAGAAAGTATATATCCAGTCCCTTATCCTCAAGGGTTTCAAAATTTCCCTGACCCTTGGATAGGATCAGAGAGGATTCCTTAAAAGCATCTATAATTTCTCTGGAGGCCCTTTCCAGAACAAGTCCTGCAATGTTCTGTCCTGTGGAGATTATTTCCGCGTGTTTATCCATTCCTATTTGAAGGGCATCCTCCAGGGTGGCGTCGTTTATTATTGGCCCACCCCTTACGGCATATTTTATTTTTACGTCGTAATTTTCCTTTATAAAGCGTACAAGGAGCCTATCAAAGACTATTTCCCCGGCGTTATCTCCAATTATTAAAAGGTTTTCTCCCTCCCTGAGTTCCTCCTCGAACTCTTTAAGGGTATTCTGGTTGAGCCTTTCTGAGAGCAATTTTTCCTTTTCTTCTTCAACATTAAATCTTGCCTCAGTTCCGTAGTCCATGGAATTTCCCAGTACAGAGAGTTTAAGCACATCCTCAAGGGTTAATTCATTCAGTTTTTCCTCAAAGGGTCGAACTATTATTTCTGCCCTTTCGTTTTCCTTCTTTTTTATTTCCTTATAGGGATCGCTGATACCGGAAACTTCCCTTACAAGATCATAAATTTTTTCTGCCAGCTCAGGGGAAGTGGTGTTATAGCTTTCTTCTGCAAGAGCCTTTAGTACTTCCCTCATAATAGCTTCTTCTGCCCTTTTGTCAGCACCTATTATCTTTATGAGTTCCACCATCTGCGAGATAATACACTTTACGCAATAAACATCCATTCTCATTTTTATTCTCCTTGGATGAGATTATATAATAATAGGGCAGAGGCAGGAAATGGGAAAGACGATAATAGAAAAAATCATCTCCGCTCATTCAGAGAGCGAAGCAAAGGCAGGAGAAATAGTATGGATGGACATTGATGTTCGCTCCGCAAGAGATTTTGCTGGAGCGAATGTCGTGAAGAATTACAGAAGGGAGTATGACAGTACACCGGTGGATAATCCTGACAGGACCTTCTTTACCTTTGATCTTGTGGCTCCGGCTAAAACAATTAAGTATGCCATTAATCAGCAAATATGCAGGGATTTTGCTCAGGAGCAGGGGATTAAAGTTTACGATGTGGATATGGGCATAGGCTCTCATGTGCTTATGGAAGAAGGGCTTGCCAGGCCTGGCGCTACCGTTGTGGGAACCGATAGTCACATGAACATAGTTTCTGCTGTAGGTGCTTTCGGACAGGGAATGGGTGACGTGGATGTTGCCTTTATTTTTAAGACCGGCAAGACATGGTTCGAAGTACCGCAAACTGTAAAGGTGACTATCAAGGGGAAACTTCCTTCAGGTGTGAGTGCCAAGGACCTTGTTCTGAAAATCATAAAGGAACTGGGAACTACCACTGCCCTTGGTAAAGCGATCGAGTTTTACGGTGAGGGCATCGAAGAGCTCAATCTGGCCGGAAGAATAACAGTTTGTAGCATGGTCACCGAAATGAGCGGGATCGCTGGTTTTATTCCCTTTACAGAAAGCGTAAAGGAAGAAATAAAGGAATGGGCAGGGGAATTTCAGGAAGTCAGGGCAGATCCGGATGCCAGGTATGCTGAGACGTTAGAGATAGACATTTCCAGTCTGGAACCCATGCTTGCGGCACCCTCTCATCCGAAAAACGTTCATCCTGTGAAGGAGTATGAAGGTGAAAGGATAGACAGTGGTTTTATCGGTTCATGTACGAACGGAAGGGAGGAGGATATCATGGAGGCCTGGAGGATCCTGAAGGGAAGGAAAATAGCCACGGGAAAAAGGTTAATTATAGTCCCTGCCACCAGGAGGGTTTATGGCAATCTGCTTAAGAGGGGTATTTTACAGGACCTTTTTGATGCAGGCGCAATAATCCTCAATGCCTCCTGTGGAGGTTGTGCTGAGGGCCATGCAGGGTTAACCGGTGAAGGAGAAATTCAAATAACAACAGGGAATAGAAACTTTGCAGGAAAGCAGGGAAAGGGTTTAACCTATCTGGCTTCTCCTGCTACTGTGGCAGCATCATTACTGGAAGGGGTGATAACATCACCGGAAAAATTCCTGACATAAATGAAATAAATGAGTTGCTCAGGAGGGAAATTTTGCCCTATATGAAGCGTTGTGCATCGAGTGTTGAAGTTTTCCGGATGGGAAATACCGTAAAACTTAGCTTTCATGGTCTTTGTCCGTCATGCCCATTTCTTTATGTGGAGCTTTTTCCCTTTGTAAAAAAGTTAATACTGGAGAAGGTGGAGGGGGTAGAAGAAGTTGTGCTGGAGGAAATATGATTTTAGCAGTACTTTCCTTAATAACTTTTCTTCGAATTGATGCAAAGCCATTTCCATATGAATTTGTTCCTGGCGAGAAGGGTAAGGTGAATATCTATATTGCTGTAAGTACCCGCAACGTTCAGCTTTATTCTCTGCCCCCCTTTAAGATTTACATAAAAAACAAAGATTCACTGAACTTCTCTAAAGATTTCTATACAGCCTATGACCTGAAGGCAATAAAGGAAAGGGAAAACAGGGTGAGCAAACCACTCAAATCTTTGCCTCCTCTTACCATACCCTTTACTGTGGATGAAAACGCGTCTCCGGGCACTCATAGAGTGGAGTGTGAGATAGAATTCCTGATTTGTTCCACCACAAAGAAATGGTGCATGAAAACAAAGCAGCCCTTCTTTTTCGAGTTTAAGATAAAGTCCTATGTTAGAAGGAAGGAAACCCTTCATTAGGGAACTTCCATCTGGATTGAAGGTTGCCGTTTATGAAAAGAGGGATCTGCCCCTGCTTTCCCTGATGATTTTTTTCAGAGTAGGGGCTGTGGATGATCCTCCAGGCAAGTCCGGGCTCGCCCATCTTCTTGAGCATATGATGTTCAATGGCTCGCGAAAATTCCCCGAAGGAGAGTTTGACAGGATACTGGAATCCCTTGGAGGTTATTCCAATGCCTTTACATCCTATGATTACACTGGTTATTATGAAGTGTTTCCCCCTTCAGCTCTTGAAAGGGTCCTTGAAATGGAAAGGGATAGGCTCGAAGCTTTATCTTTAGATCCAGATAGTTTCGAAAGGGAGAAAAAGGTGGTTCTGGAAGAGAGAAGATTGACGGTGGAAAATTCTCCTGAAGGATTTATGGAAGAAGTTCTCAATTATATATCCTTTCTTGAGCATCCGTACAGAAGGCCCCTGATCGGAAGCAGGCAGGAAATAATTTCCATAAGTCTGGAGGACCTTAAAGAGTTTTATTTTAAATATTCCCCTGAAAATTCTATCGTGGTGCTTGCTGGGGATATCGAGGTTTCTCGGGGGATGGCGATGGTGGAGGAGTTCCTGGGGGAATGGAGAAATGGAGGTCAGCCCGAATCGACATTTGAAAACGAATCATTTAAGGGGGAAAGGAGGGCAGTTATAAAGAAAGATGTGGAAATTGAATCATATATGCTGGCCTTCAGGGCAGGGAGTTTAAAGGATAAGGATGAATTCCTCTCACTTTCCCTTCTCCCTTATTTGCTTACAGAAACCCTGAGTTCCAGGTTAAAAAACGTCCTTATAGAAGAGAGGAAAATAGCCTCTTCTGTGGTTTCCTGGTACGATCCGAGACTGGGACCCTCATTGTTTTGTATTTATGCAGAAGCAGGGGAGGGAATAGAGGCTGAGGTGCTGGGGAATGAAATCAAAAAACAGCTGCAAATTTTAAAGGAAAATCTGAGAGAGTATGAATTTGAAACGGCTGTGGAAAGATTTTCTCTACATGAGGCATCCGGACTCCAGCGGGTTGCAGAAATAGCAGAAGCTGTAGCTAAGGGTGTTCTTTTGTGGAATGATCCCCTTTTCTGTTTAACGCTTTCAGAAAGTGTAAGGAATCTTGACAGGAAAAAATTTATGGAAAGGATTTCAGATGTAATTTCAGAAGACAATCTCGTGGAGGTCATTTTAAAAAATGGTTGAGCTGGAAGGAGTAAGAATTGCTGTTGAGAACAGACCAGGAGATATCAGTGCAATAACATTTCTTTTTTCAGCAGGGAGCAAAGTGGACCCACCTGGAAGGGAAGGGCTTGCAAATTTTACGGGAGAGATGCTCCTGAGAGGTACAGAAGAACTTTCGAGGGAAGAATTCCTCAGGAAGGCGGAGAAGCTGGGAGAAATAGAGATTTATGCGGAACCGGATTCTCTCGTGGTTAACCTTACAGCTGAGCACAGAAATATGAGGGAACTTTTGATTTTGTTTTTAGAGGCACTTGCATCCCCTGCCTTCAGGGAGGA
>JAMOUL010000299.1 GCA_027062035.1 Candidatus Aminicenantota bacterium
CGAATTTATTATCTTCTGGCTAAAATTTCTTATGGAAACCGAAACAAGGGGAAGGCTTTATATTATGCCATAAAATCTTACGAAGAGATAAGGTCTCCATCCAGTTCTCCCCTTGCATATGATCCCCTTACCTTTATTATGAAGCTCCTTTTTGAACAGGAAAGATTTGATGAAATGGGCAAATACATCGATAATGCCCTTTCTCTTCTGGACAGGGATTTTTATTATCCCCTATTTAAATACACTGTTTTTTATCTTATGGAAAAGCATTCGGGGTCTTCGTATTATATGACTTACGTTGTGGGTACCGTAAACCGTATGTTGCATAATTTTCCATCCAATTTAAAATTAAGCGCGGATTTTCTGGACATTCTTGATAAGGGAAGCAGCCCAATGTCGTTTTTCATCCGTGCTCTGGTATATAAATCTCTGGGCTATCGTGAGAAAACCAGAACAATGCTTTCGGATTTTATAAAAAAGGCCAGCCTGAACCCGGCCAAATACAGCGTTTTCATAATAACAGCCAGGAGAATGCTGAATGCAATTTAAACAGTTGATTTTAATTCTGGTGCTCATGTATTTTCCTGTACGATGGTTCTCCACCATGGGGATCAGGTTAAGCATAGAACAAAGAAAAGAATGGATAAGGGTGAAGAATATCTTCATTGGATTGGTTTTTCTCGTTACCTATTCCCTCTTTCTGATAGAAAAATCCCCGGAAATGATGTTGGGGAAATTCATTTCATCCCTGGTGGTTTCTGTGCTTATTCTGGCTTTTCTTTCCAGAGATGTAGAAGAGGGGACGGATGTATGGATAAGAGGTTTTGTCGTCACAATATTTCTTTTTCTTTTCTTCTTTTCCTTACTTTCTGTAAGCCCGGAAGTTAAATGCAGGTATGTTAATGTTGCCCTCAGAGAAGAGTTCTTTAAATTCGCTGGAATCTTTATTTTGTTTTTATTCGGAAGGATTAAGAACGATAAACTTGCCATAATTGGAGGAGCTTCTGTGGGAGGACTTTTTGGTTCCCTTGAAAACTATCTATACGGTGAGAAGTTCGGGTTTGAGGTGTTCGCTGTGAGAAATCTTCTTCCCACTCATCTGGTTATAAGTGCATTAATGGGATATCTGTTTTACAGATGCGTTAATGGTAAGGGGATGAATAAATTGATTTATCTATTTTTAAGCCTCTTTATTCCCGTTTTTCTGCACTGGGCCTATGATTTTTCCCTTCAGTTTAACACTTCTGTATATCCCTACATAGCCCTTGATCTTTTTCTCCTTGAATTTTCTTATTTGAGGGTTAGAAATGCTGGGAAAAAAGGTTGAACAGTTAATCTCTCTTTTGCTATACTCAGGCAGGAGGTTGAAATATGAGAATATCAAATAGAGCAAATCGACTTCAGTGGTCGCCGATAAGGAAGCTTATTCCATATGCCAATAAGGCCAAGGAAGAAGGGGTAAAGGTTTATCATCTCAATATCGGTCAGCCTGATATTAAAACCCCTCCAGAGGTACTTCTGGCACTCAAGGAATTTAAAACAGAGATTATAAGTTATGGACCCTCACAGGGAATTCCTGAACTCAGGGAAGCAATTGCTCGTTATATGGGGAATTACGGTCTTGAAGTGGAACCGGATGAGGTCGTAATTACCAATGGTGGGAGTGAAGCCCTGTTGTTTACATTCTCAATAGTTGCTGATGACGGTGATGAAATTATAGTACCTGAGCCCTTTTACACGAATTATAATGGCATTGCCCAGATACTGGGAATAAAACTTGTTCCTGTGACAACAAAGGCAGAGGAGGGATTTCATCTTCCACCTGTAGAAGAATTTGAAAGGGCATTTACCGATAGAACAAGAGCGGTGTTGCTCTGTACCCCAAATAATCCCACCGGTACCATCCTTTCAGAGGAGGAAATGAGGAAGGTGGTGGACTTTGTTCTTGATAAAGGTATTTTTCTTATTACCGACGAAGTTTATAGAGAATTTACCTTTGACGGAAAAAAGCATACAAGCGCTCTAAGGTTCAAAGAGGCCTGGGAGCAGATAATAGTGGTGGACTCTGTTTCCAAGAGATTTTCAATGTGTGGAGCCAGGATCGGGAATATTATTGCAAAGAACAGAGAGGTAATTACAGAGGCCATAAAATTTGCCCAGTCAAGACTCTGTCCTCCTACTGTGGAGCAGCATCTTGCCGTGGCAGCGTATAACCTTCCCATGGAATATTTTGAAGGGGTAAGAAAAGAATATCAGAGAAGGAGAGATGTGGTCTGGAACAGATTAAGGGGGCAGAAGGGGATAGTACTGGAAAAGCCAGAGGGTGCATTTTATACTGTGGTGAAACTACCGGTAGATGATTCGGAGGCCTTTGCCAAGTGGTTATTAACAGACTATAGAAGCAAGGGTGAAACTATTATGGTAGCACCTGCCGGTGGATTTTATGCAACTGAGGGAAAGGGAACCGATGAAATCAGAATCGCCTATGTTCTGGAAGTGGAGAAACTGGATCGTGCAATGGACATGCTTCTTGATGCTCTGGAGAAGTATCCTGGAAAGAGTTGTGATTAGAGCTAAAGGGTAATATTGGTGGTCTTGAAGCCATTTCGGTGAATCAGGGCAGGTAGATCAGAACATCAATGCAACTTTACGGGCCATTGGTCCAAGGTTGAATAATATATCCAGAGAGGAGAGGTTCTTTATAAATTCACCCCATAGCTGAGGATAAACTGGTGAATGGTATCTTACAGCTTCTATTTTTAAACCGGCTTCCTGCAGTTTTTGAAAACTTAAATGGGATCTGGCTTCCTTTGGCACCAGTATCGTATCGGCCCCTATTTTTTCTGCCATTGCAATGATAAGTTTTTCCTTTTTTTCCTTTATTCCCAGCCGGGATTGGAGAATAAAGTTGTCTTTTAGTTCGAATAAGTTTCGTATTAGATCCAGTAATGGGAGAAGAAAATCCACCAGGAGCCTTTCTCTTTTATGGTAAACCCTTTCCAGCGCAGGAAAAATTTGTTCGAAGAAAGGGGAGTTTTTATACGAGTGCTGGAAAGAAAGGATGTGTTTTTTGATCCAGTTTTCTCCATAGTAAATTTCCACACGGTTTATGGGTTGAAGACCCCTTCCTTTTCGGTGGACAGGGATTGTAAGCCATAGTTCTCCATCTTTTCCCTTAATACGGTTTCTGTTTATCCACGTAAATCCCCTGGGAAACTGGACAGAGTCCAGTAGTACAAATCTGTCAGCCCTGGCCACTCTATAAAAGAAACCGGGCCAGGGAATAAAATAAGGTTGACTGTAACTCAAAATCATAGCTCCTCCAGAGCTTTCAAAAATTCTTCTCCTGCCCTTTCCCATGAGAACTGTCGCACCCTCTTTTTGCCCTTTGATATTACTTCACTTCGATAAATTTCGTCCTCAAGTTTTTTTATGGTTTTTACAAACTCTTCGGTATTTTCGCAGAGGATCACGGCCTCGCCCCCCACTTCCGGGATAGCTCCTTTCGGATACGCGAGTACAGGAAGTCCAAAATTCATGGCTTCCAGGATTGGAAGACCAAAACCTTCGTCCAGAGATGGAAAGATAAGAGCAAAGGCCTTTTCATAGAGGTATCTTAACCTGGCATCAGAAGCATATGGGATGGGAATGGTATTGTCTGGATACTTATTACAATGTCCAACTACCACCAGGGGGATCCCGCTCATCTCTGAAATTTCCACTGCTGTGGATAGATTTTTTCTGGGTACACATCCTCCTATAAAAAGAAGAAATTTTTCCGGAAGGTTTTCAATTTTTTCAGCCTCTGGAAACTTTCTTATACCCTCATATATTACCTTTGTTTTTTCCCGGGCATCAGGGAAAAACTCAAGAAGTTTTTTCTCCGTATATCCTGACACAGCTATTATGAGGTCAGCTCTTTCCATGCTCTTTCCCAGATTTTTTAAATAGGCTGAAAATTTTCCTGCTTTTTCTCTGTCTTCGAGGAAATAAAGGTCATGTACGGTGATTATTTTTTTCCCCTTTGTAGGAAAATAAATAGGGGTAGGGGAAAGGGTTACATCCACCTTTTCCCCGGTGAGAAATTCAAAGCTGGGCCATAGATAATTCAGGAGAAGAAGATCAAGGACCCTTACCGGTAATCTTCTGTGAATAAATTTTCCCTCCGGGAGTTCATTCCTTAAAGAATCCGGAGGAGTTTCCTTTAATGAAGAAGAAAAGTATACAAAGTTATGTTCTGTTTTTCCTTTGAGTGATTCCAGTAGTCCTTTCAACCACATTCCTACACCGGTAGGTTTTGATATGAGTGGCCTTATATCAACTCCGATTTTCATTTGACCGAACTCCCGATTTTGGAGTAATATACCTTCCAATGTTTCTCTTATATCTATTTATCATCCTATTTATAGCATACCTGCTTTTCTGGCCCAAGGGAAGTTCGGGTAAAAGAGCTAAATCCAGAACCAGTGTGGGACCCAGAAGGCTTGTAAAGGATCCTGTGTGTGGCATTTACGTGGATGAGGAAGAAGCGATAAAGCTTAAATGGCAGGGAGAAATTCTTTATTTCTGCTCGGAAGAATGCAGGGATAAGTTCCTTGAACAGCACAAATAATCTATTTTTTACTTTATAATCTTTTGAAAATTCCTTCCAAGACGGAACCGAAGATAATTTCGGATTAACCAGTTCTGAAGGGGACCCTTCCATTTTCGATAATAGTACAACTGACTTTTCTTTGCCTCTATAAATGCTCTTCCCCTATCACTGCTTTTCCCCAGGTGGTGTATGCATTTGCAGCGTGGATTTACCATCAGAGTGTATCCGGCTTTCCTCATCCTTTTGCAGAGGTCCACATCTTCCATATAAAGGAAAAAATCAGGGTCGAAGACTCCAGCTTTCTCCAGCACCTCTTTTTTAGTCATCAGTACTGCTCCGGATATCCATTTTACAGGGAAAGGTTTCTTCTTTTGCTTCACATATAACCTGAGCAATGTATGTGCGAGGAATTTGTCGAAAAATTCTCCAATTATTCCCTTATCAAAGAGCCCGAAAGAAGGCTGAAATTCTCCATTTCCGTAGATTAATAGACATGAGACCGCTCCGACCTTATCTTCCTTCAGCGTTTCCATCATTCCTTCTATTGCTCCTGGCAGTAATTCTGCATCCGGGTTTAAAAAAAGAATGTATTTTCCCCTGGAATGTTTTATCCCAACGTTATTTGCCGGCCCAAATCCAATATTATTTTCTAACCTTATGATCTTTGCTCCCTCTGTTTTTTCAAGAGAATCATCTGTTGAGGCGTTATCCACCACAATTATTTCGTGATCCACAGAGCAGAAATTCTTCACTGACTCAATGGCTTTTTTCAGATAATCACCTGCGTTGTAATTAACTATTATTACAGTGAGGGTCAAGCTCAAATAGGGCCTCCTTTATTTTGTCTGCTGCGTCTTTCCATGAGTACCTTTTAATCCTTTCCTTTGCGAGTTTTATCATTTTATCCCTTAAAGTTGTATCAAAAAGCAAACTCAGTATTTTTTTGCTCAGTTCCTCCGGGTCCCTTTCCTGAAGATATATGGCAGCATCCCCGTAAATTTCCTTGAGGGCATCGGAAGAATACAGTAAAAGGGGAGTATTACATGAGGCAGCTTCCATTGGAGGCATCCCAAAACCTTCATATTCAGAAATGTAAACAAAGAGGTCCGCTGCAGAGTACGCTTCTATCAATTCTTTCTGGCTGAGATACGGGAAATAGTGCACTCCGGGAGTTTGATGTATTTTTCCAGCGAGTCTCTGGGGAGGCCATGTTCTGTCTTCTCCTACAATAACAAGGTCTATTTCTTCTTCCTTTCTTGCAAGGGAGAATCCATCGAGGAGAAGAGGGATATTCCTCCTCCTGAACATTGCTCCTACATATAGAACCATTTTGCCCTCTATCCCGTGTTTCTTTCGGAAATTAAGTCCGCCCTCCTCATCGTATTTTATATCGGGATCCAGTCCTTGCCGGGCAATTATGACCTTTTCTTCCGCTACATTCAGTTTCTCTATTATTCTTCCCCTGGAGAACTCTGAAACAGTAAAAATATAACAGGCCTTTTTAGCAGAAGTTCGTACGAGAA
>JAMOUL010000300.1 GCA_027062035.1 Candidatus Aminicenantota bacterium
ATTTTAAGAAAAGCTTTATCAATAGATAAAAATCCCATCGCTGTCAGGGACCTTGGAATAATATATTTAATGAAGGACAACAATTTAGAAGCAGAAAAATATCTGAAGGAAGCCATAAGGCTGAACCCGTCCATAAAACTGGCCCATTATAATCTTGCTTTAATAAGGGAAAGAGAAGGAGATGTGGATTCAGCTATAAAAGAGTATGAAGAGGAAATCAGGATAAATCCGGAGAACCTGAAAGCCCACTTTAATGTGGCAAGACTTTATAGAGAAAAGGGAGAAAAAAATCTGGAAATTGAGCACCTGGAAAAGGTTGTAGAACTTGCCCCTGACTTTCAAATTGGCCTTCTATATCTTGCAAAGGCCTATCTTGATGAGGGAAGAGATCTTGATAGGGCGATAAATTTAGCCAGGAGGGGGATAGAATTAGATCCTTCCAACAAATATGCTATATTTGGATATTATATTCTCTCTGACATTTACTCTTTAATGGGAGAAAACGAAAAATCAAACGAATATTATCGTAAAGGCTTAGCTTTGAGCAAAAAAATAAACAAATAAGGAGGGGTTACATGAAAAAACCTTTAACAGGCAAAATCTTAATTGGTTTTTTGGCGTTAGTTCTGATATTTTCATTCTCCGTCCCCCTCAGCGCACAGAGCCGTGAGACAGGTGCTATTCAGGGTAAAGTTGTTGATGAACAGGGGAGACCTATTCCCGGTGTTACTGTTATTATTAAAGGTCCCAAGCTCATAGGTGGTCCCAAAACAACGTTAACCACAAAAACCGGTCGTTACAGATTCCCTGCTTTGCCTCCAGGGACGTATGAAGTAGAAGCAAGGCTTAGTGGATTTGCCCCTGTAAAAATGAAGGGCATTCGTTTACACGTTGGAGAGACACTTACAGTGGATCTCAAGTTAAAACTTTCTGAAATGAGGGAAGAAGTGGTGGTTGAAGCCAAGTCTCCCACAATCGATGTTACCGACTCTCAGGCCGCTTCTGTGATACTAACGGATGAGATTCTGAGAAACATTCCCAACACCCAGTTTACAACACAGATAATCAATCTGGCGCCAGGTGTGGTGGACAACGTTCCCTTTGGAGGAGCACAGAGTTCTTCCATTTCCTACCAGATCGATGGAGTTGATGTTTCTGACCCTGAGGGTGGAACCGCATGGGTTTTCATCGATTACAACGTGATTGAAGAGGCAAAGGTACTTACAGGAGGATTAAACGCTGAGTATGATGGTTTTACCGGAGCTATTCTTAATACTGCAACCAAATCTGGAAGTAATAATTTTGAAGGGCATTTGGAATTTCTCTATCAGGGTGATTCATGGAACAGCAAGAACACAAAGGATCCAAACCTTCAGCCTCCAAAGCAGGGATATTTCGATGTCAACGGTTATCTTGGAGGGCCAGTCTTCCGGGATAAACTCTGGTTCTTTACCGGTCTTCAATATTACAGAACCAAGAGATATCCTGCAGGCTTCCCCGAACCCATCGATTACAAACAGCCAAGGAGCTTTTTGAAATTGACCTGGCAGGCCGGTGAAAAGGATAGGGTACAGACCTTTATTGAAGCTGACCTGTACAATGGAATAAACCGTGCGGCCGATGCCTATCATGATCCAGAAGCAACGGTTACTCAGGAATCTCCTGAGGTCTCTTACAGTGTGGGATGGATGCATACCTTTAATTCCAATACATATCTGGATGCAAAGGTCGCGGGGTATTTAGGATACTATTATCTGGATCCTTCTCAGGGATATGATGTTGCAGGACATTATGATATCTATACTCAGCGTTTTACAGTTAATTCTCCATGGTACTTCAAAGCAGACAGGTACAGACATCAGGCCAATATAGCTCTTAACCATCATTCCGATGAATTTATAAAGGGTTCCCATGACTTTAAGTTTGGTGTTGAATATGAGAGATCCTATACCCGTAACAGATTTGGATATACAACCGGAATATTCTATCTCGATTACAATGGTGAGCCTTATCTTGCCTATGGTTACGAAGGATATGATATTGAAGCTATCAATAACAGGTATTCCGCATATGCTCAGGATTCCTGGCAGGTTTCGGATAAACTTACCATTAATTATGGTTTAAGGTATAACCTCTACAGGGGATATTTGCCCCACATAAAGAAAACCGTCTACAAGAGCCATGGTATTGCCCCAAGAATAGGATTTGCCTATGACATGTTCGGGGATCACTCCACAGTGTTTAAAGCTCATTATGGAAGATATTATGAGGGCTTCTTCAGCGCCTATTATTACAACCTTGATCCAACAAGAAGCGATTTTATACTTTATGCAGTTAACCCGGACTGGAGCCTTACCGAGCTTATAAGATGGCCTTATCAGAATGCCTACACGATGGATGATAAAATCAAGCATCCCAACATGGACCAGTTTATAGTTTCTCTGGAGAGAGAAGTATTTGAGAACGCTTCAGTTGGTGTAACCTTTATCTGGAGAAAGAACAAGGACATTATAGACAGAGTTAATTACACGGGACAATTTGTAACCACAACTGTGGTGGATCCTTACACAGGTCAGACCTATGAAGTGTACAATGAGCTCAATCCAGGAGAAGATAAATACATAATTACCAACCCAATGAAGGGCCAGTATCCAATAGTAACCTTCACTCCTTATAGGGAATATAAGGGTATAGAGCTCATGTTCAACAAGAGATTCTCCAACAAGTGGCAGCTTATGGTCTCTTACATTTATTCGCAAACTACAGGAAACTATGATAATAACTTCTGGGGAGGTTTTGGTTCCAATGTGGGTCAGTCCAGCGTATTCACAGATCCGAACCATCAGATCAACGCTCAGGGACATCTTACGTATGATCCCACCCATATGTTGAAAGTATTGGGTACCTTTGTCCTTCCCTTTGATATAAACTTTAATGTCTATCTGGAAGTGGTAAGCGGCTTTACTTATACCAGATTGTTGAGGGTCAGGCTTAACCAGGGCCTTGTTGCGTTCATGACAGAAAAAAGAGGAAGCAGAAGGTTACCCACCCGTTACACTCTGAATTTAAAACTGGAAAAGACGTTCTTCTTTGGAAAGAATAGATTGGGGTTCGTTCTCGATGTGTTTAATCTGTTAAACAAGGGAACTCCCATCAGGATTATCACATACGCTGGACCGCAATTTGAGCAACCCACACGCATCATGATGCCCAGGGGATTTAGAGCAGGCGTAAGGTTCTTCTTCTGATACCGATGAAGGGAGGGGAAATATTTCCCCTCCCTTTAATGATATAGTTGTAATATGAAAAGGAGAATTTATGCTTCATTAGTACTTTTCAGCCTGTTGTTTTCTTCCACCACTCTGGAGAAAAAATGGAAGGATTGGCTTGATAAGGTAAGCTACATTATCACTCCCTTTGAGAGAGAAGTTTTTAAATCTCTCAAAACGGACAAACAGAGGGCTGATTTTGTTAAGAAATTCTGGCTTATAAGGGACCCTGTTCCCGAAACTTCTGTAAATGAGTTTCAAATAGAATATGAGAAAAGATGGAACTATGTTAATTCTCGTTTTAGTTCACCTGGAAAGAGGGATGGATGGAAGACAGACATGGGAAAAATATATCTTCTGCTGGGAAAACCCATAGAAATTCAGCACTATGAAACGTATTCCCAGATTTATCCCTGCCAACTCTGGCTTTACAAAGGGGAAAGAGACCTTGGGTTACCAGCGTATTTTTATTTAATTTTTTACAAGAGAAAGGGGATGGGGAGATATAAACTTTATAACCCATCCATGAACGGTCCCGAGGAGTTGCTTACACCTGAAGTGTCCAGATCAGGAATTACGAGATACGAAGCTCTTCAAATTTTACACAAGATCTCTCCAGAACTGGCGAGGGCTTCAACGAGCTATCTTCTCTCTGAAGGAGGAGATATTTATAGCCTTAGTCTTGGTGGTTCAAGCAACTGGCTGCTGTCCAGAATTTTTTCTATTCCAGAAACCCTTTATGAAAATTCGGTAAAAACTAAAGGAATTAAAGGGTATGTGGAAGTTTCTGAATTCCTTCTGTCCAAAAAAAGTGGGCTGATATATTCGGTAGCAAAAAAAGAAGATGGGTATCTTTTAAGCCTTGCCATTCAGCCAGAACAACTGAGTTTCAGGGAAGCAGGAGGTATTTATAAGGCTGACCTGAATCTGCAGATAATCATTCATACCCCTTCGGGTAAAGTGCTTTTTGAGAGGACCAGGGGATTAAAATTACAGGCAGATAGAGAGCGATATTTCAGGATAAAAAACAACCCGATAATTATAGAGGATATTATTCCTGTAATCTCGGGCCTTAATAGATTAACTATAATTCTTAAAAATATGAATGATAAATCCTTTTATACCCACGATGAATGGATAAACATAAATGAAGGAGTACCATATATTCGGATAATTCCTTCCTTCAGAGAGCAAAAAGCTTCAACTGTTTTAAGACCGTTTAGTTTTGAAGGGTATAGCATCTTTCCAAATCCATCCATGGTTTATAAATTAAACGATGAAATAATTTTGGTGATCCATTATCAAAACGTTAATGGGCAGGGATATGTAAGAATAAAAAGACTGAATAAGCTAATAAAAGAATCGAAGATAAATTTTAACGAAAATGGAATAACAACTGTTAAATTGTCAGGATCCCGTCTGGGAGTTGGAAAGTATAACGTAGAGGTTGTTTTTAAAGGAGATCAACTGAATGTTTCTGACCATATTAGTTTTTATGTTTCCCCTGTTGATGGCAGATCGCTTCCTGTTTTTGTGGTGTCTTCCTATCGGGAGAAGAAACAATACCTGTGGGAAATGGGGAAAATTTTTGTTAAATCAGAAAAAATTAAGAAGGGCTTGAAATTATTACAGGAAGGTTTTCCTTCCAGACCTGTAATTAAGGATTATCTCTTTATAGCAGGTGCATATATAAAATCAGACGAACCGGAAAGGGCTGTGGAAATCCTGAAACCTTTTTTAAAAAGTTCTCGCAGAGAACCAAAGGTCATTGCAGCAGTTGCCTATTTGAAAATGAAAAGATTTGATGATGCGATATCACTTTTGAAGTCCATCGATGTAAAGGATGATAGGGTTTACAGGCTTATGGGGGAGGGATATCTGGGTCTGGGAATGAAGGATAAGGCTATAAAGGCCTGGGAAAAATCCCTCAAAATAAATCCGGCCCAGAAGGAGTTGAAGACCAGGATATTGAGTTTAAAGAAATAAACTTATCTCTGAATTTGCTGAAGCTTTTTCTGGAGTCTTTCGATATCCCTCTTAAAGATTGCCTTTAACCGTTTATCCCTGGTAGTTACATAGAAGTTATACAGAACCCTTATCGCTTCCCTGTATTTACCTACCTCTGTGTAGAATTTTGAAGCGAGAGAAGGAACATAGGGAGGATGCCCCGGAAGTTTTGAGGCTTTCTCATACCATACAGCAGCTTTTGCAGGGTCCTTCAGGTGGAAAAAGTAAATAAATCCCACCATTTCCGGAAATTTCCAGTCATCTGGATGATATTTCATACCCTTTTTCAGAAGTTTCAGGGATAAGTGAATGTCCTTTACCGTTAATAACCTTGCTCCCATAAGAAAAGCTTCCCTGTTCAGAGGATCTACAGTGGTGATGGTATCGAAGAGGTTGTACAGCCATTTGTAAGGAAAATTCCTTTCGTAATAATGGGACCCGAAGTAAGTTAGAGCCCTTGCCATAAGGTAATCGGCGGCTATTTCCCTGAAGTTCAATGCCATAAATTTTACCGATTTACCCGTCGGAACGTACAGAATGGATTCTGCAGGCTTTTCCCTCCTCAATCTATAGAATTCGTTCACAGTGAAGTATACGCCTATGAGGGCAAGTAAAAGAAGAACCTTTTCCTTCATATTTCCCTTCTCGAGAGTATGAGGGATGAAAGATAAACAAGTATTATGGAGAAGGATATTGCATAAATGGGAGCCAGCCACAATATTTCCCTGGAAAAGGGAAGTCTATATATAAGCTCCGGTTTGAGGTCAAATACCGATGAGTTTGGGATGAGATATCCTATTATCTTGAGAAAGTAGAACATGGGCCCTCCCTGATTCCGGG
>JAMOUL010000301.1 GCA_027062035.1 Candidatus Aminicenantota bacterium
AAGCAGGGAGAAATAGAGATTTATGCGGAACCGGATTCTCTCGTGGTTAACCTTACAGCTGAGCACAGAAATATGAGGGAACTTTTGATTTTGTTTTTAGAGGCACTTGCATCCCCTGCCTTCAGGGAGGAGGAAATTGAAAAGGCAAAAATGAAATTGAAGGGGGAATTAAATTCCCTGTTTCAGTCCCCTCAGGAATTGGTAAGATACCTTTTTCCCTTTCATCTTTTCCCCGGTCATCCCTATGGACATTCGCCCCAGGGTACACTGGAGGGAATAGACAGTATCAGTGTAGAGGACATTAAAAACTTTTTTTCACTTATCGGGAAGAAAGGAATGGTTGTAAGTATAGTTTCACCCTATCCTGAAACCGAGTTGAGGGTGCTGGAAGAGTTTCTGAGTTCCTGGGATAGGGAGGGACAGTGTAAAGAAATTCAAATCCCTTCCTTTCGGGATTCTACAGAACGGATTAAAAAGAAGGGTATATCCCAATCTTATATCGAAATGGCCACTTATCTTCCCCCTGTAAAGGCTTTGAACGAGGCGGCCCTTGTGGTTTTTAACGCAATTTTTGGTGGTTCATTTACATCACGGCTGGTACAACAGATCCGGGTAAAACATGGACTTACGTATTCCATATATTCTCGTCTGGAATGGAGGGAGGGTTTTACCCTTCTTAATGTCTCAACATCAACTTATAAGGAGGATGAGGTGCTCGTCCACCTTGAAAGGGAAATAAACAACATTCACAAGGGCATAGGAGAAGAAGAGCTGTTGCGGGCAAAGCAGTATGTGAAGGGAAATTATCCCCTTAAGTTTGAAAGGGCGGAATTCACTTCTTTTTTTATTGCCAGGAGGCTCTTTTTTGGATTAGAGGAGAAGTCCCTTTCAGAATTCCTGGGTGAGCTGGAAGATGTAAAAAGGAATGATATAGAAGTTATTATTTCCTCCATTTATAGAAAGAAATTTATCTTTGTTCTCGGGCCTTGATTTTAACAGGAGTTTTTCTCACCACCTGTGTTCGGGACTGCCAGATTTTATAAGAGAATTAAAGTCCCTGCTCGCTTATAAGGTACAGAAGAACGGCAATGGCAGCGGATCCCAGTTCGAGTTCCCTCGGGTGAATTGCCTCGAATACGTCGTTATCAGAGTGGTGGAAATCAAAATATCGCTGGTCATCTGGTACATATCCTATAAGAGCTTTAGAGTTCTTTATCCGGGATATATCGGCACCACCTCCACCTTTCCTTATCCATTCAATCCTTGCCCTTTTCAGGTAAGGAAGCCATTTTTTTATTTTTTCCAGGACTTCCTCTGGTGCAGATACTGAAAATCCCCTGGGAGTAAATCCTCCACGGTCGGATTCAATTGCAGCTATATATATCTCTGCGGATTTTTTCGCATATTCTCCGTAAACCCTTGCACCACTCAATCCATACTCTTCGTTCATGAAAAGGACCACCCTTAATGTTCTTTTAGGTTTTAGACGGAGCCTTTTAAAAAGTTCTACAGCTTCCATTACCTGCACCACTCCAGCACCGTCGTCGTGCGCTCCCTGTCCTTTATCCCATGAGTCAAGGTGTGCTCCAGCAACTATTACCTCCTCAGGAAATTCACTGCCCTTGAGTTCTCCTATTACGTTGTATGAAATTGTTTCTGGGAGGCGCTGACAGTCAAGGATAAGTTTTAATTTAAGATGAGGAAATTTCAGAAGTGCGTTGCTCAGGAAATCCGCATCTTTAAGGCCTATGGCAACAGCTGGAATTTTTCTTACACCTTCCACATAGCCCATCATCCCTACATGTGGGGCGTTGTCGTATCTGGTAGTTATGGAGCGAATAATAACCGCCTCTGCCCCGTATTTTGCTGCCATACTGGCAGCTGCCCATCGATACTTAACCACACTGCCATAAGCTCGAAAGGTATCAACAATACCCTGGTCCATGGGAACATTAAAGAAAACGATCTTACCTTTGATAAGAGTGCTTTTTTCGCGCAACTCTTTGAAATTCTTAACCTCCATTACTTCGGCTATGATTCCCTCCGGGGGTGTACCCACACTTCCTCCAAGGGCTGCTATGGACAGTTTTTTACCTTTTATTTCTCCAGGGGCTATAATTTTGGCCATTTCTATTTTCCCCCTTTCCCATCTGGGAACCATGACCGGCTGAAGATATACCCTGTCAAACCCGAGGGCTTTCATTTTCTCTTCTGCCCATTTCACCGCTCTGGAACAGTTTGGGGAACCAGCTGGTCTTCCTCCAATAGAGGTGAGTTCCTTGAGCCATTGATACGCCCTTTTTCCCTGAAGGGCAGTACTTACCATTTTGTCCGCTATCTTGATGATCCCGCTGTCCCGGGTTGCAGGTAGAATGGGAAGCAGAAATAAAAAAAGAAGAATAACTGTAAGAGGTTTCTTCATCTTTTCCTCCAGCTTAATATTTGAGGATTACGTTTTCATCACCAAGTCTTTTTCTAAGATATCGAAGTATAGAAGTGTTTACGGTAAGAGAGGGGATGGCCTGGGATTTGTATTTTTTGATTTTTCCCTCAGGGGTAAGTAATTCTATTACCAGGTCGCTTTTTCCTCCCCTGTATTTGAGAAGTTCATCCTTGAGTTGTTCAAGCCTATCTTCATCGAGATCCCAAACTTTTAATCTTATTCTGAGTTCCCTTGCATTTTCAAGAGCGGCTTCATCCATTCTCTTTACCCTGTCCACGAGCAGAGTTTTCCCCTGGTCATCGAAGAGGATCCTCACGTCAAAAACAAGCGGAATATCCTCCACGAGAATATGATCATAGGTCGCCAGGGTGTCGGGAAATACAATGGCTTCAGCAATGCCGGAAAGGTCTTCTATTATGAGTTTTGCCATTCTCTTTTTCTTTCTTGTTTTTGTTATTTTTTTCTCTGATATTACACCTATAACCCTGAGCTGCTGGGGTAGTTTTTCCTCTGATTCTTCGTATATGTATGAAATATCAGCATGGGGAATTTTTTTCAAAACTTCCTTAACAGGATTGAGGGGATGGCCCGATGTGTAAAATCCCAGAGCCTCCTTCTCGTGTTTGAGGAGCATGGACTCGTCCCATTCTGGAAGTTTAAGTACATCCTCCGGAACCTCTTCCTGGTCTTCAAACAGGAGCCCACCACTTCTTTTTCCCGCATCTATAGCATAGTCTATAAGTTCCATAAGCTGAGACCTTTTTAGTCCGAAGGAATCCATGGCTCCGGCCTTTATAAGATACTCCATTACCCTCTTTGTTACAACCCTGGTATTCACTTCCCTGGTGAAGTGAAAAAGGGACTGGAACTTTCCTGCTTTTCTTCTTGCCTTCAGTATTTCGGATATGGCATTGTCTCCCACGTTTTTTATAGCTGAAAGTCCGAACCTGATTTTTCCTTCATCTACAGGGATAAATTCCCTTTCACTTTCGTTTATGTCCGGGGGTAATACCTCAATGGAGAAAGATTTGGCATCGTTTATGTACTTTATAACATCAGCGGTATTTCCAAGCTCTCCCGCGTTGGTGAGAAGAGCAGAGAAGTAGTAAGTTGGGTAATGAGCCTTTAAATAGGCAGTCCAGTAAGCCACAAGGGCGTAGGCGGTGGAGTGGGATTTGTTAAAGGCATATTCAGCAAACTCGCTTATCTCCTCGTCGAAGAATCTTCTCACCTTTTCCCTATCCTTTCCTTTTTTTACTGCTCCTTCTATGAATTTTTCCCTTACCTTGGCCATAACGTCCTTTTTCTTCTTTCCCATTGCCTTTCTCAGAATATCAGCTTCAGATAGGGAGAAACCCGAAAGTACGGCTGAAATCAGCATAACCTGCTCCTGATAGACCATGAAGCCATAGGTTTCCTTGAGTATGGGTTCAAGCTCAGGGAACGGATAGGTAACCTTTTCCTTACCGTGCATCCTTTTAATGTAATGATCAATATGCTGCATGGGTCCGGGTCTGTAAAGAGCTACCAGTGCTATGAGATGTTCAAATCTTGTGGGTTTGGCCTTTACAAGGGTTGCCTTCATTCCTCTGCTTTCGAACTGGAATATGCCATCCGTTTTTCCCTGCTGGAACAGTTCCCAGGTTTTTTTGTCGTCCAGTGGGATTTTCTCAAGCTCTATATTGATTCCTTTTCTCTCTCTGAGCATTTTGATGGTGTCATCTATCATTGTAAGATTGGCCAGGCCAAGGATATCCATCTTCAGAAAGCCAAGGGCTTCCAGATCCTTCATCTCAAACTGGGTGGTTATTCCCTTATTTGAGCGGTAAAGGGGTAAAACTTCTATGAGCGGTTTTGGTGAAATCACCACGCCTGCAGCGTGAACCGAAGCCTGCCTTATTCTTCCTTCTATGTCCAGGGCATTGTCTATAAGTTTCTTTATCTCCTCACCACCTTCGGTATATAGTTTCTGGAGATTGGGGTCACTGGCCAGAGCTTCCTTTATTTTGGTGTTCATCGGGATCATCTTGGCGATTCTATCCACTATCTTTTCGTCTATTTCCATGACCCTGCCAACATCCCTTATTGCAGCCCTGGCCTGCATTGTTCCGAAGGTTATTATCTGGGTTACGTTTTCACTTCCGTATCTTTCCCTGATGTGTTCTATAACCTCTCCCCTTCTTCTGCGGCAGAAATCTATATCGATGTCCGGCATTGAAACCCTTTCTTCGTTCAGAAATCTTTCAAAGAGAAGTCCGTATTTAAGAGGGTCTATCTGGGTAATTCCCAGACAGTAGGATACCAGTGAGCCTGCCGCAGAACCTCTCCCCGGCCCAACGGGTATTCCCCTTTTTTTAGCGCTGTTTACAATATCCCAGACGATAAGGAAGTAACCGGAAAATCCCTGTTTTTTTATTACGGATATTTCCTTTTCCAGCCTTTTTTCATATTCTTCCCTGGGAATTCCGGATTTTTTCAGTTCTTCCCATCTTCTTTCAAAACCCTCCCTTACCAGCTTTTCAAAGTAAGAGTCCATGGTATAACCTTCAGGTACAGGGAATTCCGGGAGAAGGTAATTCTTTGCATGTTCGATTTTGAAGTTGATCCTTTCAGCTATCTCTATTGTTGTATCAAGAGCTTCGGGGACTTCTTTGAAGATAGCTTCCATCTCCTCCTGAGATTTGAAGTAAAACTCCTGGGTGCGGAAGCGCATACGATTTTCATCCTTTAATTTTGTTTTGGTTTGAATACAGAGGAGAATATCATGTAGCTGGTGATCTTCCTTTCTGAGGTAATGGGCATCGTTCGTGGCTACGGTTTTAAGACCAAATTTTTCCGCTGCCTTTATCAGAAATTTATTTACAACCTTCTGTTCTGGTAAACCATTATCCATCAGTTCGAGGAAGAAATTATCTCTTCCAAATATATTTATGTATTCTTCGATTGCCTCTTCCGCCTTTTCCGGATTTTCCTGGAGGATCCAGTGAGGAATTTCTCCGTGTAAACACCCCGAAAGAGCGATAATTCCTCCGCTGTGACTTCTTAAAATTTCCTTGTCTATTCTCGGCTTGTAATAGAAGCCTTCAAGATATGAAGCGGAGACCAGTTTTACAAGGTTGTGATACCCCTCCTCTGTTTCAGCAAGCAGGGTTATGTGATGTGCAATGGGCTGTCCTTCTTTAAGTTCCTTCTTTTTCATGGATTCTGGCGCCACATAGGCTTCAACCCCTATTATGGGCTTTATACCGTATTTTTCAGATGCCAGGGAAAATCTGACAACCCCAAATAGATTGCCATGGTCGGTTATGGCCACCGCATCCATTCCCAATTTTTGAGCTTCTTTGAAGAGGTCGTTTATCCTTATAGCTCCGTCAAGAATGCTGTATTCTGTATGCAGGTGAAGGTGAACGAATTTTCTCATTTTCAATTTAATGATAACATAGAAGGATGAGAAGAATCTGGATTTTTGCTCTTTTCGTTTGGCTTCTTTTCCCCATTACAAAGGACTTTGTTGTAGACGGAAGGGTTTTGACTCTTCATCTGGGAGCCGGTGGAGTAAAACTTTATGATGGAAATCGTGTTCTCAAGAAAGGCGGTCCGGGTACTTACTATATTTCCCCTTACGTGTGCAGAGGAGAGCTGAAAAGTTTGCAGCTTACCTATCAG
>JAMOUL010000302.1 GCA_027062035.1 Candidatus Aminicenantota bacterium
ATTTTATTTTAAAATCCCTCTCTGGAAAATACTCCACAAGAGAACTGGAACTTGCAGGTCTAATAATAAGAAAGGAAGATGGTGGTTATTACGATAGATTTCGTGACAGATTAATATTCCCCATATATGCTGAATACGGAAGAGTGGTTGGTTTCGGGGGCAGAGCCATAAATCCAGAAGTTGAAGCAAAATATATCAATTCTCCTGAAACATTGATCTACAAAAAAGGAAAAACCCTTTACGGTCTGAACTGGACAAAGGGAGAAATAAGAAAGGCCGATAAGGCAATAATTGTGGAAGGTTATATGGACTTCCTGGCCCTTTATTCAGCTGGAATAAAAAACGTGGTGGCCAGCCTTGGAACAAGTCTTACTGAAGAACAGGCTGCCCTTTTGTCAAGGTTCACAGGAGAAGTATTTATAAGCTATGATAATGACGAAGCAGGCAGAAAATCCACAGCCAGGTCGATTCCAATTCTCTTTTCCAAAGGTCTTTCGGTCAGGGTTATCAATCTTGAAAATGCAAAGGACCCTGACGAATTTGTGGAAAAATTCGGGGCAACGTCCTATATATATAAGATGGAGGAAGCAGAAAAAGGGGTGATTTTTTTGTTTAACTTTTTTGGAAGGGAGAACAGAGAAATTGGGGTTAAAAGAGCGATAGAAGCAATTTCTATGATTCCAGATCCTATAAAAAAGAGATACCAGGTCGGGGAACTTTCGTATATTTCAAGGATGGATGAAAATATCCTGCTTGCAATGTTAGAAGGAGATATACCACTGGAAAGCCAGAAAAGAAAAGTGCTCACCCCCCTGGAAGAGGAAGCTATAAAAATTATCTTCTGTTGTAGTAAGGATTTTTTAAATGTCCTTGATAGCGAAACTTCAACAATTCTGCGGGAATCCCGATATTCATATTTGCTATCTCTGGCAGAAGCGAGGGCAGAAGACAGGGAAAACTTTCTGGAAGAGGCAGATGAAAATATCCGACCTGAAATTTCCCGTATATTCTTCGAGGGTGAATCCCCTACTCTTTCTGCTGAAAAACTGGTAAGAAACCTCGTTGAAAACGTCTTAAAGGAAAAAATTAAAAGGATTCAGCTGGAAATAAAGGCTGCAGAAAGAGAGGGAAACTCAGAAAAAATAATAGATTTAATGAGAAAAAAACAAAATCTAATAAAAAAGATAAGGGGAAAAAATGGCTAAAAGAAGACAAACCATGGGTGAGGACATTGAAAAACTCATCGAGATGGGGAAGGAAAAGGGAACCATTACCTATGAGGAGCTCAACGAATATCTTCCCGACGATATGGTGGACCCGGAGGATATTGAAAGCCTTTATACCCTGTTTGATTCGTACGGGATAAAGGTTGTGGATAAAGACGGAATAGAGGAAAAATACGACACCAGCCTTTCCGATGAGGGCGAGGTAATATCCGACCCGATAAAGCTTTATCTCAAAGACATGGGTCAGTTGAAACTGTTAAGCAAGGAAGAGGAAGTCCTCTATGCCAGCAGAATGGAACGGGGCCGCGATA
>JAMOUL010000303.1 GCA_027062035.1 Candidatus Aminicenantota bacterium
TTTCATCTTTTCCTCTTTAAACCGTTGAGTTCCTTCCTTTTTGTCCTATAATAAAATTATGAAAAGGCTATCACTGCTTACCATTATTTTTATTTTCTTTGCAAGTTCCTGTTCCCCGGATTTTTATAAGTACAACATTGATCTGGGAATAAAGGCTGCAAAGATGCGGCTCTGGAAGGAAGCCCTTTATCGATTCAAAAGGGCCGCTACCTATAAGGAAACCGCAAAGGCCTACAATAATATGGCTGTTGCGTACGAAGCCCTGGGAGATTTTAAGGCTGCCGAAAAATGTTATTTGAAAGCCCTGGCCTTAGACCCTCGAAACGAAAAGATCAGGGCAAACTATGCAATTTTTCAGGAATTAAAAAAGAGGCATTCTCCAAAAAAGAAACCGGGTTCTTCCAGGAAGGAAACACGCAGGGGGGGTAAAAAATGAAAAGGTTATGGGTGTTTTTTCCAGTTCTTCTCTTCCTTACGCTGGGATGTAACAATGTTATGCGTGTACAGGTGGAAGTCTTAAGGCCCCCAAGGCTTAATGTTAATTTCAAGAAGCTCTCCCTTGTTGTAGTTCAGAAAAAATTAAGAAACGAATTTGTTGAAATTCGTGATTTTAAAGAAGAAGTAAGAAAGTTTATTAAAAACGAACTGGAGACGGAAACAAATATTCAGGTTGTTGACGAAAAGGACGTTCCCCATTTAAGGGTGGAATACAGCGCTTCCCTTTCCAAGGCTTATTCATTCTACAATCCCAGGGAAAATCTCAATGTACCGGAAGCTACCGCCTGGCCAACTCCCTCTTCCCCGGGTGTTATGGTCCCGGTAAAAATTATTTCAATGAAGATGTGTTTTGAAATCAAGGAAATCAAATACAGGAAATGCTTTAAGGAAAGGATGCACTTTCCTTCCAGTGAATCCTCCGTTTTTGCGTTGTATGCTGTACTCCAGAGAATGACATCTTCTTTTCTCGCCGATATTTCGTATCAGAGAAAAAAAGTCATGCATTATTTATTGAGGTGAGCCATGAGAAGAATATTTGCTTTTCTCTTACCCTTTTTACTTTTTTCTCAGCTTATTCCCTATTATGGGAAAAGCAAGGTAATTTACAATAAGTTCAGATGGAAGGAGTACAAGACTCAGCATTTCAGAATCCTTTTCTACGATAAGGGCAGGCTTCCTGAAATAGCTCAATATGCAGAGGAAAGTTACGAGAAGCTTAGAAGACTTACCGGGGTGGATATAAAGGAGAAAATTCCCATAATTTTCTACAGAAATCATTTTGAATTCGAGCAGACCAATCTCTATGGAGGAATAGTTCCTGAAGAGGTTCTTGGTTTTTCAGAACCATTTAAGAGGAGGGTGGTGGTACCGGCAGACCTTCCTCCCTTTTCCCTGAAAAGGCTTATAAACCACGAGCTTACGCACATCTTCGAGTTTTATATTCTATATGAGGGATTATCTCCCTCAGCCATTTTTAGAATCCAGGTACCCCTGTGGATGATGGAGGGATTTGCAGAATTTGCCACAGGGG
>JAMOUL010000304.1 GCA_027062035.1 Candidatus Aminicenantota bacterium
GGTTCCTATGGGGTAAGATGGAAAAATTATTACTACATTTTAGACCTTGATGGATTTGAAGAAAAACTTTACGATTTGAGTCAACCGGGAAGAGATATCTCTCAGCAAGAGAAGGTTGTATTGTTTCATTTGAGAGGTAAATTACTTAAGTGGTTGAAGAAGTATAATAGTATCGTAATTAAGTCAAAAAAACTGAATCTCAGGAAAACCTTATCAGACAAGGAATTGAGGAATTTAAAAAGTCTGGGTTATATAAAATAACGGAAGGATTTACCGAAACACTTCCCTTGTGAGCCTGAGGTTTATCTTCTATTATAAGGGTTTGCTTTGAAGCGAAAAAATGGGTTCGTAATTTGAAGAAAGCTTTTTAAGGAACTGAACTTCCTCAGCCTTTATAGGGGTATATTTCATAGCCAGATTGACCACGAGTTTAAACAGATGGGGATCAGCAGGGGGGATAGTGGACACCACAGGCTGGGATAGAGTAAATCTGAGCGCCAGGGAAGCCTTTCCCGGTTCGACCAGGGGTTCGTACCATAGCCTTGGATGGGTTCTATTCTTTCCTTTCCTCCAGCGCTGTAAGGCGATGGACTTTATTGCGAGCACAGCTACCCCCTTTTCCCGGGCTTTTTTGAGTAATTCAGGGCCAAAGTTTCCCCTGAAGTACATTACAAAATTCACCGGATACAGTACCGAATCAAAATCAAAGCGGTCCAGGGCTGCAAGGGCTGCTTCCTCTGAATGGGCAGAAAATCCTATAAATCTAATCAATCCCTTTTCCCTTGCTTTAAGAAAGAATTCCATGGCGCCACCAGGGGCGAAGATCCTTTCAACATCCTCCATTTTTGATATGGCGTGAAACTGATACAGATCAAGGTGTTCGGTCTGGAGCCTTTTAAGGGAGTTTATGAGTTCCTTTTCTGCCCCCTTTGCGTCCCTTTCAAGGGTTTTGCAGGCGAGGAAGATTTTATTCCTGTATTTTTTAAGTGCAACTCCGTAGAGTAATTCAGAATCTCCATATGTGGGAGCAACATCGAAGTAATTAATTCCATGGTCTATGGCCCAGCTAACCATATCGTTTACCTGTTTCTGTGGTAATTTCATCACGCTTGCACCGCCAAGACCAGCAATAGAAAGATTTACTCCGGTTTTTCCATATGGCCGTTTGGGAAGCATTCCCTCTTCTGCTTTAATGTTCCACCTCCCCATACCGAAGATGCTACCGGCAATCCACAAAGCTTTCTTCAAAAATTCCCTTCTTTTCATACGCCCTCCTGAAATTTTAGCAAATGATCCGAAATCAGGTCTAAACATTCAACATTTTTATTACATTTTTACTCATTGAGCATCATGGATAGCACACCATGTATTTAATACACAGCTTCCTGTTCTATCTTTCAGAATTACCGCCCTGTGAATGTGAAATTAATGGATAAAGGTTTTATGGTATGGAAATAAAAATATATAGATTTTAAAATTTTTATTTGAAATATTAAATAATGACTTTTGAAAAAAGCATACGG
>JAMOUL010000305.1 GCA_027062035.1 Candidatus Aminicenantota bacterium
TAAGATTTTATGGCATAATATAAAGCCTTTCCCTTGTTTCGGTTTCCATAAGAAATTTTAGCCAGAAGATAATAAACTCGACTTCTGACCCTCCAATCATCCGTCTCATAAAGCACCTGATGGAGGATTTTTTCTGCCTTTTTTCTTTTAATCCCTCCAAAGGATATGTAAAAAGTTGCAAACTTAATCCTTGCAAGGAGATCCCTTCTTGCAAAATCCCACTTATAACCGGTCAACTCCAGGTATTCTGCATTAAAAAAATAGGAAATAAGAATTTTTCCTCCAAACCCTCCACCGCCTGAGGCCACTGCTATAACTCTTTTTGAAGGTTTCTGTACAGAGAAGATTGAAATAAGAAGAATAAATATAGCACTTAACACCATCCCCGGGATCAGGGATTTTCTGGCTACCGCCTTTCCTTTTTTCTTTCCAGCCCTGTTTTTATCCTCCCATTCCATCTCCCTCAGAATTTCTTCTCCAGTTCCACGTCTGCTCTCCTCTATGAACCTCTCAAGGAGGTATACCTCCCTCCTTTCCAGATACATCAGTATTCTTCTGGCTTCCTTTAATCTCATCAGAACTCAAAAATTGGAATCGAAGTCCCCAGAGAACAACTGTAAATGTAATACCATCCACGTTGATGGAATGCAACAGAAACCCTGTATCCCTTCTCTATAGCAAGCCTCATAAACCTTGCTGCCTGATCAACGCCCCTTTTATCCAGAATAAATATGGAGACCTTCCACCTCCAGGGAGGATGTTCCCCAGAATTTTTCTCCACCAGGGAAAGAAGTTTTTGATTATCCTTTTCAGCAGGAACAGGAGACTTTTTCAGTTCCGGAAAGAACCCTGTACAGTTTATATCTCCTGAAGTTTCAAATGAATACCTTATGTAAAAGTTTTTCATCTCCAGGGATTCTCCCCTTAACATTCTGGACAGGTCCTCTTGAGATGGTATCTCTCCTCCCATAGCGGTAAAGAAAACATTGGTTCTTCCATCTATTTCTCTCTCTCCCACGTATACGGGTAAATATTCTGTTTTTACTGCTCTAACCCTCTCCCTGGATATGGATATGGTCAACAAAAGAAGGGAAAGTATGACAAAAAACACCCCCACCATTGTTACCGAAAGGTCAGCAAAGGGATTAAAATCAGGCTCTATCTTTTCCATAGGGGTTTTACCCTCCTGTAGACTTCCTCTTCCATGGGAATGTAACTTAAGGGAAGGAAATTTTTCCTATTTCTCATAAAATCCCACACATTTCTTTCAAGTCTCTTTACAAAGGGAAATCCCTCTTCCGGCACCAGAAATACCGCCCCACAAAGATGTTTCCTCCTTATTAGTTTTTCATTGTCCTTTATACATATAGAAAGTTTGTCTTCGAGCTCACTCCATGTAATAACGCTAACCCTTCCATTCCTCGAAATATACTTCAGGGTTTTATCCGAATCCACAATGAACACCATCGGTTTGAGCATGAAAAGAAATTCCCTCTTTGCTTTTATGTTTGAAACTTCCGCCTTCTTTACGATAAAACTGTAGTAATCGTGGAGAGAGGCTTTAGCTTTCTTTAATTCCCTCTCTGCAGGAAAGGAAGAAAATCCCCATATCAAGAAAAGAAGAATCCCGGTAAAGGAAAACATGAGGTCTATGATGGAGACTAAATTAAATCTCTCCCTTCTCAAGCTCATCTATAAGTTTTTCCTTTTCCTCTTCCGCAAGGGACAGAAGAAGTGCCTTTGAAAGAGAGGTCAGAAATCTGGCTCCTCTCTCCATCTCCTGAACAGCCCTTTTCAGTCTTTCCTCTATCTCCCTGAAATATTCTTCCTTAAATATGGGAATTTCACCCCCCTGAGGAAAAGCGATTTCCGGTGCCATCCTGTCTATCAAAAATGTTTTGGTAAGAATAAGTGTGGTTGAAATTTTCTTCCACACAACTGAATACACAAACATCAGAACCAGCACGAGCACCAATCCAAGAAAAGTGGTGTCAAATGCAGTATAAAGGCCCGCACTCACCTGGGAAAAGGACTTTACAAATCCCTCCGTACCCTTTCCCCCGATCTTAAAGCCTGCAATGGCAAAGCTTACCCCAACCACTGTCCCGATAAATCCAAGGAGTGGAAGGGACCATATTATGACCCTTACCATGGAAAACTGACCCTCAACCCACTCAAAGAAACTTTTGAAAAAGGAATCAAACAGGGATACAAATTCCGATCTGTTCTTACTACGTCTGGCAAAGGAAAGAAAGGATTCCACCAGATTTCCGATAATACTGTTCAACTTCAGCTTCTCCAGACATTCAAGGGAATTACACCCTGTGACCTGCGAATATTCCCGGGATATACCACTCGCAATGGAAGCGCTGGAAATAAGGGAAAAAACACCAAATATAAAAACAAAAACTATCACCTTGGAATAGGCCTGCCCGGAGAGAACCCGCTGGAAATAGGAGCCATCGGGAAGGAATGGGATGGGGAAAAGATAGTAAAGGGTAAACCAGGCCACTGCCGAGTATATTACCTGCTGAACAATTCCTTTTATTTTCATCTTAATACTTTAAAACATTCTTCCTTAAATTCCAATAATCCACGAGGAAATGAAGAGAAACATCAAAATAGACAGGATCCCTAAGTGCCCTGAGCAAAATTGGAGCAAGATAACCGGAAGGTATAATTTTCCATTCCTCACCATCAAAACTCACTGTGGCAGAACCCATTCTGGAAACCACCTCTCTCTGTTCCCTGTATCTCTTTTTTACATCTTCAACGGCAAAAATTACCGGCAAATAGAATTCAAATGCTCTCCTCAAAACAGGAAGTTCAAAATATCCCAGGTCCCCTGTAAAATTTATGTGGTTAAGGTCAAAATCAAAAATAAGAGGAAAATATCCCTGTTCCAGAAGGGCCGCATATAAACGATATTTTTCCCCTCCTAAAAGAAATTTTCCTCCTTTCCACCTCTCCCTAAACAGAGTACATAATGCATTAAAATAAATGGTCCTGGTAAAACGATAAAAGAGGTTTGCTGCATTGTTTAAAATTACAAGTTTACCGCGTATTCCAAGATCAAAGGATTTACGGAAGCTAAGGGAATAAACCAGCCAGAGGTGCATTTCCATTCTGTAAAGGAGGAGGATTTTGGAAGGTTCCGGATTAAAAAAACAATAAGGGTTAAGTCCTGGTCCTGAAAATTTTCCACTGCAGTAATTAAAGAATTTACCTTCGTTTTTCCATAAAATCCTGTATTCCCTCGCAAAGGCCGCTTCTAAAAGGAGAATGTTGGCAATAAGAAATTTCTTCGCCTCATCTGAGCGGGAGTCGAGAATTGAAGCCCTTGCCTTTATCAGGTTTTCAACTATGGCCATCTTTAGAACGTGAAAGGATACATTTTGCATATTGCGCCATTTTCCCTTTCCTGCCTTTATTGGAAAGGCAACTCTTTCGTTTTTAAACTTCACCAGAAAGGGATATTTTGCCTGGAAATCCTGAGCATCAAGATTCAGGCTGGAAGGTTCATATTCCTCTGGCAGAGTATACGGAAAATTTACATCGGTTTCTTCGGCATATAATTCTATCGCCTGTTTGATATCCAGGTCCTGCATTATTCCCTTCATATTGAGCCATATATTCAGATTCCCTGCCAGATAAACAAGCATAACAAGAAAGGAAAGGGAAAGGATAAGGTAAACGCTGAATTTCAGAATCCTTTGCCTGTGCTTCCTGAGATAAAGATAGAAGACTACAAAGGGATTAATTTCAGGTAACATTCAGAGCAATTCCTTTAGCAGCCCTTCAACTTCCTTCCTTATTCTTTTAAGGGCCTCCTCGCTGGCTGCTTCAAACCTTAAAACAAGCACCGGCTGTGTATTGGATGCCCGTACAAGGGCCCATCCATCCGGATATTCGATTCTCACCCCGTCAATATCTATAACAGGATAATCAGGATGAAGATTACGGAGCCTGTTTTTCACCTCCTCGACCACTTTGAATTTGGTCTCTTCCTTTGCTTCCACCCTTATCTCCGGAGTTGAAAATGCCTTTGGGAGCCTGTCAACTATCTCTGAAAGTTTCATATCAAGGGAAGAAAGATACTCAACGAACCTTGCGGAGGAATATATGGCATCGTCAAATCCGTAATACCTGTCAGCAAAGAATATGTGCCCGCTCATTTCTCCTGCGAGCATTGCCTGCTCTTCCTTCATCTTCTTTTTGATGAAGGAATGCCCTGTTTTCCACATTATTGGCTGTCCGCCCAGATTTTTTATTTCCTCAAAAAGGAACTTTGAGGCTTTCACATCGGAAATGATTTTTGCCCCCTTGTGGTGCTCCAATACCTGACGGGCAAGGATCATGACTATCTGATCTCCGAAAAGAAGCCTTCCTCTATCATCGACTATTCCGAGTCTATCCGCATCTCCATCGTATGCTATTCCTAAATCCGCTCCTGAATCCACAACCCTCTTCTGGAGCTCTTTCATATTTTCAGGGACAGTGGGGTCCGGATGGTGGTTGGGAAAATTCCCATCCACCTCGCAAAACAGAGTTTCAATCTCATTTCCAAGGGCGATGAAAATGTCTTTAGCCACAAAACATCCTACTCCATTTCCTCCATCGATTATAAACTTCATTGGTCTTTGCTGTTTTATATTATCAACGACATAATTCTTGTATTCATCTATTACATCTTTTTCCATAACCTTTCCTTTCCCCTCCTCAAAATCATCCTTCACTATGAGGTCGTAGAGGGATTTTATCTCCGGACCGTAGAGGGTTTCCTTGCCGTTCAAAATTTTGAATCCATTGTAATCCGGGGGATTGTGAGAACCGGTTATCATAACTCCCCCATCCTTATCCCAGTGATATATTGCGAAATACGTAAGGGGTGTGGGTACCATTCCTACATCAATCACATTAATACCTGTAGATAGTAAACCCGATATCAACCAGTTCCGTATGGCAGGAGAAGAAAGTCTTCCATCCCTTCCCACAACTATTTCCTTACCGCCTCTCCGCTTTATGTAAGTTCCAATTGCTTTCCCTATGAGGTTAACAGAATCCTCCCTGAGCTCTTTTTCGAAGATTCCTCTTATGTCATAGTTTCTAAAAATATAGGCTTCAATTTTCGCCATGTTTTCCTCCTTCTGCAAAACTGTAAAATTTATTTCCTCCTATAATTATGTGGTCTAAAAGTTCAATGTCAAGAATCGAACCTGCCTCTCTAATTCTGTCGGTTATCCGTATATCATCACCTGATGGAGAGGGGTCACCTGAAGGATGATTGTGGAATACGATTAACCGCGTGGCTGAAAGTTCAAGAGCTCTTCGCATGAGTTTCCCTACATCAACGATGGATGATTTTCTTCCCCCAACATGGAGAATTTCACTTTTCAGCACCCTGTTTGCCTGGTTCATGTATATAGCCCCAAAAACTTCCTCATTTAGATTGCCATAAAAACCCTTCAGAAATTCCACCACATCCAGAGGATTTCCTATTCTGGTCCCATCAATGGGATTAAAGGTAGCTCTTCTTCCAAGTTCAAATGCAGCAACCACCTGAGCTGCCTTTGCCTTTCCCACATTTTTTATTGAGGAAATTCTCTCAAAACTGAAGGCAGATAGGGCTGAGAGGCTTCCTGCTTCCTTTATTATTTCCTCGGCAAGGGAAATAACGGATTTTCCCCTTCCTCCAGTTCTGAGGATTATAGCCAGTAATTCCGCATCTGAGAGGGAAGATGGACCGTTCTTCTCCAGTCTCTCCCTTGGTCTAAGATTTTCAGGAAGGTCCTTTACCCTGTAATAGCTCATCTATCCTCCTTAAGCCTTCACTTGCTGAAGTCTCCAGAAAAAGATCAGCTATTTCAGTATGAATGGTGGGCCGGGGATTTATCACATAAATTTTTGCACCAAAACTTCTGGCGACGAATGGAAGGTTTGCGGCAGGTTGAACAACTCCTGATGTACCTATTACTATAAAAATGTCAGCCTCACCGGCGAGCTCATAACTTTTTCTTATGGCCTG
>JAMOUL010000306.1 GCA_027062035.1 Candidatus Aminicenantota bacterium
GGCTTACCTGAGAAGTAAAGATCCAGAGGCGTTTAAGGTGATTCCGAAAGCCATTAAAGGAAGGGCCTTGCTCGGCACAAATTTTCCCGTGGATCTTACCTATGAAAGGACAGTTTCAGAAGAAGTTGTAAAAAAGTGTTCAGGAGTTTCTGATTCGGTTAAGAGTGTGGTTCGTATGCTCAAGCGTTCTATTCCCTCTATTTCATTCATAAAGCTCAGGGAGAAGTGAAATGACTCCTCGTCTTACAAGGGACTACGTTGGCATCTTCGATATTTTTGACGAAGATTTTATCCTTCTTATGAATGGAAATTTGCTCGCTGGTTTCGAAATTGCAGTAGATCCTGAATGTTTCGATGAGGAAAACTACGTCTTTATCGAGAGAACCTTTGCTCCTCTTTTCAGGGACGACAGAACCTATTACCTTGTATTCCGTAGAAACCGGCCCTCCCTTCTTCCCCATACAGATGAAAAAGTTCCGGAAGTGGTAAAAACACTGAAGCTATCAGTTGCAAAGTTCCTTCAGTCCCAGAGTATTTATAAGGAACGGGTTTATCTCTTTGTAGAAAACAGAATAGGAGAGAAGATAGAAAAAGAGAGTAAAGGCGCCCGAATCCTCCTCAGATCGTCTTCCTGGGTTGAAAATGAGTACTTGCATGAGGTGCAGGAGTATTCGAGAGAACTTTCGGGAATCTTTGAGGCTCTAAAAAGGATTTCTCCGGACGGTGTTAAAAAACTCAAAACCGAAAAAATTTCTTCCATTCTTTATTCCCTTTTTACCCTTCAGAATACGGATTCAGTTATAAAAGACATTAATCTTTTCCAGCTGTTTTCTGCCCATGATGTGTTAATTGAAGACGGAATGATAAAAATCGGAGACAGGTTCGCTTCAGTTGTTTCGTTAAGTTCGATTCCTCCATATTCCTTTTCGGACTTTTTTGAAGCTGCAAGAGGCCTCGATGCGGACTATTTTATAACCCAGATAATAAGCCCTGTGAAGAAAACAGCTGCCCTGGCACTCATGGGTCCGGTTACAAACCTTGCAGCCAAGCTTTCCTCCTATGTGTTTCTGGGAACCATTGCAGAAAGAATGCGGCGAATCGCAGGAATGAATAAATCAATAATGGAAGCTATAGAGAGGGGAGAGCAGCCTCTTGAGTTTGCCACTTATGTTGTGATTTATGGAAATGACAGGAAAAGAATAAGGGAACAGAGGGAGTATTTGATAGGAAAATATCTTGAATATAGGGCCCAGTTTGTAGTTGAGAACTTTAATTTGTTGACCTCCTTTTTTGCTTCAATCCCGGGCCATAATAATCTGAATTTGAGAAGGAAACTTTTGATCTCCTCCTCAGCTCTTAAATTTTTGAATTTATTCTCAGAAGGGTCCGGACACAGAAAACCGGTTGTTATATTTCAAACTGAGAAAAATACTATTTTCAACCTTGACCCATTTTCTTCCTCACAGGAGGCCTGGAACTTCTTTGTTACAGGATCTACAGGGTCCGGAAAAAGCTTTTTTATGAATTATCTGCTACTCAATACCCTTGTTTATGATCCCCATCTTTTTATTTTTGATTATGGAGAGAGCTATTCTAGCGTAATAAAGTTCCTTAAAGCTGATGTCCTCAAAGTGGATCTTTCAGGGTCGACCGTTCGAATGAATCCCTTTGTGATTCCCCGGTTTGATAAAAAATATTTACAGTACCTTGTGCTTTTCATTGAAGCTCTACTATCAGAGGGAAATTCTACAGAACTAATTAGAAAGGTTGATGTGACATCAGCTTTAAAGCGGGCTTATGCCAGGTGTGGGATAAGAGAAAACGACGAACTGAAAGAAACGGCTACTTTCCCTACCCTGACTCTGGTAAGGGAAGAATTGGAAAAAATTAATCCAGAATTGGCCAGAAAATTATCTCTATGGACAAGGGGAAGTGAGGGAGAACTTTATGGAGAGTTTTTTGACAATGAAGAGGACAGTTTTTCCTTCAAAAGAATACATTACATCGAGATGTCAGGATTTGATAATGATCCTAAACTTGCTTCAGTTCTCGTTTTTGTGCTTTTTCACAAGCTTTTTGACACCGTTATGAGAACACCGGGCAAGAAAATGATAGTTCTGGATGAGGTCTGGAGGTTTTTGCTAAATCCTATAATGGCACGTAAAATCGAAGAACTGTTCAGAACTGCCAGGAAATACGGGGGAAGCATAGGAATAATTACCCAGCATCCCCTCGATGTTATGGAATCACCCCATTGTGGAGGTATCCTTTCCAATACACAGATAAAATATTTTCTGCACCAGAAGGAGATCAAGGACGAAGGACTCTGGAAACAAGCCTTTAAATTTAACTCCCGGGCTCTGGATATACTTAAAAGTTTAAAAACAGTTCCCGGTTTATACTCGGAGATTTTTATCTGGTCAGAATACATAAAGAAAAAAGTAAGATTGAAGGTTAATCCTTTACTTTACTGGTTATTCACTACAAAGGAAGAGGAAAGGAGGATCAGGGATAAATATATTGAAGAATATGGAATAAGGCAAGGAATGGCCAAGCTGCTTATGGATTTTTATTCGGAGCAGGAAATATGGGAAAGATAAGAACTATATTATTCATAGGCTTTGTAATTTCTATAACCTTGGTCTTCTCAGTATATTTTCATTTTTTCTCGAGGGGATATGTTTTCTTTGTCAGGGATTATTTTACAGGCGGACAACCCGTATTAAAGTGGACAAGATTTGGTTATCCCGCTATAGCTTCATGGAAAGTATTTTCTAATAAATTGCACGACCTAAAAATAATCTTTTATCAAACTTCTATTCCTGCTTTTAAGATTAAATCCCCACCAGTTCCTCTTCCTGTAACCGTGCATGGATATACCACCTTCCCTGTGATACTTGTGAGAAAGGAATGGTTTCCCTTATTAATAAAAAAACTGAGACCAGGTAGTTACTTTACTGTAAAGGTGGAGTTTCTTGTTAGAAAAAGAAAATGTTACTACAGGGTTACAAAGGACGTGAGGATTTTATTTACCGGATCAGTTATGCAATTTTCTACCAGGAGGTAAGCCATGAAAAGGAGATTTTTGGTTGTATTTCTCGTTGTATGGCTTATTTTTCCCTATCATCTGGGAGCAATTGGGATTCCGGTCTTTGATATGGCCAAGTGGCTTCAGGACATGCATGAATATTTCCTTGAGGCCTTCAGATTTACGGAGCAAATGGTTCAAATTTATAAGGAAGTTGAATATATGTTTAAACAGCTGAAAAAGCTTGAAGAAATGAAGAAATTTACTGATGACTTTATGGAGTTATACAGATTCACTCTTGAGCATTTAGAGATTGAAGATTTGAACAGGATAATCGGTGAACAAACTCCGATTTCCTATGAGTCTCCTCCTGTGTCAGGGATTATGGAAGAGCTTGCCGGAAAAGACGCAGGGGATTATCAGAAATACCTTGAAGCATCCAGAGAACTGAGAAATGTGGAGGAGATGAAGGATATGTTTTCAAAAATATACTGGGATCTTAACGCTATAAGAGAGTACATTGAAGAGGCATTTCCTGATAGAAAAGATGAGACCAGAAAATTTCTTGAGTTGCAGAGTAAAGCTCTGGGAATAATGGAAGCAAAAAAGATAGCTGCAGATGCTACTATTTCAAGAATGCGGTCTATTATACGAACCTATGTTAACGAAACCATCCCGGATAATGAAAGGATTATTAAAGAGGCAGCAGATAACCCCACTAAAATTTTGCAGACTCAGGCTGCGGGAATAGTTAATCTTCAAAAAATGGGAACCCAGCAGTTAATATTAATTTCAAGGGGCGTTGAACTTCTTTCCGAACTACTTGCGGATAAAGCAAAAGAAAAAGCTGAAATTATTAAGAATATAATGGAGGAACAGAGATTCAATGGGAAGTTTGAAAGAAACAAGGACGAGTATATCGGTAAGGTTAAAGGAATAATTGAAGAGACCTCAGAGGCACTATTTGAAATTCTTACCACTTCCAGATGGGAAAAGGAGGGTAAGTATGAGTAAAATATGGAGTTTAATTTTAATGTCTTTTGTACTTGTCAGTTTTTCTTTTGGGAAAGACATTGAGGAAAAACATAAGAAAATCGAAGATTCTTACACACTTATTATAAAGGAAATGAGAAAACTTTCTTCCGATCTTTCTACTGAATTAACCAATGGATTTCAAAAGCAAAAAAATATTCACAGAAATTTGATGGAGGAAGGGAAAAAAGGGGGAAAAGATAAAAGTATAAGCCATAATGTTCACACAGATTTTCTTTTTAACACATTTAAGATTTGGGGAAAGATGTTCGATATGAGTTACACCAGGTCTATTGTTAAAACCAAACTTAGAAACCTTTCAAATATTCTGGTAGGTAATCGTGGTTATTTTATAGCTCTCTTCTTTGCGATTCTGATTATAGAAATTGCATTCCAGTTTTATTCAGGGAAACTTACTATGGAGTCCCTTATTTATACAATGTTGTACGGGATAGTAATATTTATGGTTCTGCAAAATTATGAGACACTGTTTGCTCGAATTGATAAAGGTTTTAAAGAGCTGGTGGCCTTCCTGATTACCCCCGGAGAGTGGAAGCATGCAACAAGAGCTTTGATGTCTCCACTTTTTTCTTTTTCTGCCGAGGGAAACCTGGTTACCAGTGGATTCAGCATCTTTAATATGGGTGCCCTTCTGTCCATGGTAGCTAAAATGATAATTTCTGGATTCGTTTATATTACACTTTATTTTATATATCTTCCAGCTATTACCCTTCCCCCATTGATAACAAACATTCTGATACTGGGATTGTTTCTTATAGGGAAATTTATCCTTATTTTATCCATATTTTCTCTTTTCAGGGGACTTTTAAAAAATTACCTTACCTTTTTGTTTGCAATGGAATTGTATCTTCTTGTTTTCTCAGTTTTAACAACAGCAGTGGGTTCAGCTGTATATTCTTCTATTAATCTTGTATTACAGGCGGACAATTTCTTTAAGGCTTCTTTAAACTGGCTGGAAACTATAGCTTTTATCGGTCCTCTTTCTATTCTCTTTCTGGTCCTCGATATAGTCTCTTATAACGTGGTAAGGGGTATCCTGACAGGGATGTCGTCTTCTCCAGGATTTTTCGGAGCTGCAGAAGCAAAAACCTCCATGGGCGGTATTCATGGAATAAGTCAGGCAGTTACCTTTATGGGGACAGCCGGAAAAACTGTTGCAGGAGGAACTCACGTAGTGGTGGAAGGGAGTAAGACTATTTTAGAGAAAGCCCCTTCTCCTGTTCCTGAGGGATATAATCCCCCTGAAGCTCCCGCTCCAAGGAGTTAAAATGAAGCCTCTGGAAACTTTAAGGGATTTTCATAATAACCTGAGAAAACTCTATTGGGCTGTATTATTTTTATCTTTTGGAATGGTAATTCTTATTTCTCTGTGTTTTTACTTGTTTTATCTTACAGGTAGCATGAAACCTCTTGTGATAAGAGTCTCTGACGTGGGTAAAGCAGAAGTTGTTTCCCCTTACTCTTCCACAACCCCTGCCTCGTCTATTGAAGTTAAGTATCTTGCCAAGGAATTGACCGAGACTATCTTTGGGTTTTCACGATTAACCTTTGAAGAAGATTTGAAACGGATTATTCCTTATGTGTCTTACTCATTAAAGGAAGATTTGCTCGAACAGTATAGGAAAATTGCTTCTCTGTACATAAGTCAGAATGAGGAATTTAGGATAGAAGTCTTTGCGGTGATAATCCTTTCCACTAATTCGAAAAAAGTGCAAGTAAGGGTAGATTTTATAAAAAAGAATACTAATTCAGGTAAGGATGAAAAATATTATGTGGTGATGTTATTTAAGCGATGTCAACGAACTATCCATAATCCATTTGGTCTTGAGCTCCTTCAGTTTCAAGAACACAAATATTTGAAACAATAGGAGGGTGAGATGAGAAAAAGCCTGTTTTTTCTTGTCCTCAGTTTACAGATGTTCAATTTTCTTGTTGCCGGAATAAGAAAGGTGGAGTTAATGGAATCCCGGAGGACTCCAATAAAAATTTACGGGAGCGAACGGATCCCTACAATGATTAAATTTCCCGAGAAGGTCTTCAGGGTTTTCCTGGGCTCTCCCACTTCATGGACGATTAGAGCCATTGATAAGGAAGTTGTGGTAAGACCAAGAGAAAAAATTTCTACAGGATTAATTGTGGAACTGAAAAACGGAAGATCGATCCCAATCCGTCTTATTCCTGTTATCAAGGAAAAAGCAGACGATATAGTATATATCATCTTTCCCAGGGATTTCATTCAGATTGCACCTTTACCGCCTCGAAACCCTTCACATATGACTGGGACTTTTCGTGATAAGAAGGATACAGAAAAAAATAAATGGGAGAAATGGGGAGCTTTTAAGTTCTCGTATAAATGGAAAGATTCCAAGCGGATAAAGATAAAGACGGTTTTTGATGACGGAATATCCACTTACATTGTATACAGAAATGATTCTGCTATTGGAGCGGTTTATCTGAAAAGCCCTGGAGCGAAGAGCTCTGAAATAGAAGTTGTAAATTTTGTGGTTCGGGAAAATGTGTGTCGGATCGACAGGAGGCTTAATTATGGTGAAAGATTCGTGGTTGTATATGGGAAGGAAAAAGTAGAAATAAAGAGAGGTTAACATGAAAAAGGTGAATATAAAAGAGGTTATAAATGGAGATAAGAAAAGGGGAAAAGCACTGTTTATTGTTTTAGCACTCATTTTATTATTAGTATTGTTGGGTTCGAGTAAAAAGGAAGACTATAATGTGGAGAAGGTTAAGTTTGTATCCATCGGGAAAGAAAAAGAAAAAGAACAGGAAATACAGAAAATTCTTGAGGAGTTAAAAAGACAACAGAACAATAGATTAAAGGTAAATAGCCAAAATTCAGGGAAAAAACTGCCTTTATCGAATGATTTAAAAGTTTTCAAAGAATTAGAGGAAGAAATCAAAAAGTTTGAAATTGAGAAAAAGAAAAAAGAACTAAAAATTCAGAAACTACAACTGGAAGCAAAATTTCTTGAAGCCATTGCAAGGATAAAAGCAGCTAAGAAGAAACTCAGGAACTTAGAAGGGGAAAGTTCTTCCGAGATCCTTGTATTTCAGGCAAAAGAAGATTTAAAGGAAATTTCTTCAGAGAAACAAACCGAAATTGTGGAGATAGGAGAAACAGTGTCAGTACCGGCTGGAACCTTTGTGGATGCTATTGTTCAGAATAAAGTGGAAGTTAATAACGGGGAAACTGCACCTATTATAGTCTTTGTAGACCATGATATTCCGAATATTTATAAAACAGGGGCAATCTATTTCCTGAGAGGTACAAAGTTCGTGGGAGAGACCCTCGCCTTTTCTGAAAGGGCTGATCGTCTGGCTTTTGCCTTTCATACAATGGTGCTTCCAGACGGTTCTCACGTTTCAATGTTAAAGAGAGGTACCGAAATAGAGCCCATGGATACAAAAGGTACGAAAGGGGTGGCTTCTTCGGTGAACAGACATTTTCTCTCTCTTCTTGCAAAGTCAGCTCTTATTGGAATTTTAGAGGCTGGCACAATTTTAGCCTCGCCATATGGGGGACCGTATTACGGTTGGGGGATGTTTTCAGGAGATAGTTTATATGGGTTACAGTTTAAAGACAAAGATTCTGAAAATAGAGCTCGATTGATAAGAGAGTATACTCTTCGTGCTATACTTTCTCAGATGACCGAAGGAACAAGAAATGTGATAATTCGCTCCATTCGGCCTAAAACAACAATAAAACTAAAGGCAGGTACAAGGATAAAACTTTTCTTCCCAAAACCATTTTCCTATAAGCTATAATATACGTCTATACGGTAGCCATGGAGAAATCTATGACTACGGACAAAACGGTTTTAGAAGATATTGAAAAGAGCCTGAGCGTTTTTGATCTATCAGAATCGATAAAAGACATTTTTGGGAAGGAACCCCCTTCCATAAAGCCATCGGATAATTTTAACTCCTACTTGAAAAAATGCCTTGAAACCAGAATTTTAACGCCAGACGAGATTTCATATCTGTATTTTTTAATAATTTCCAGAAAATACACCACTTTGTTCCCACCTTTACCCTATTCTTTCTTAAAATATGCTGAAGAGGCTGTTCAGGATGTAAGATTATACTCGTTTATGATTAAACACAAAGTATTAATAGGGCATTTTAAGGTTAATTCAAAAGAGGTGCTATTCATTGCCGGTCCAAATCCTTTTGGGGTAAAACTTGTATCTTCTATGATCGAAAAAGGAGAAGTCAGGGAAACGCTTAGTTATATTGCTCCATTTGTATTTATAGAAAAATTTCTTTCGGAATTTCCCTATTCTCCATTTTCAACAGGAAAAGGACAGGAAACAAAACACAACCGGTTGTTAATCCAGAGGGAAAGGGGACTTGCCAGTGAGGGAGAAAAGCTATTCGCAAGAATTATGGAAGAGGCCCTTAGTGATAGGGCTACAGATATTCATATTTTGCCTCTTGAGGATGATAAGGGAGCGGTGGTTGACTTCAGAATAAACATGGCCCTTGTTCCCAAGTACAGATTGCGTGATACCGAATATGCCCAATTGAGAGCGTTTTTTCTTTCAAGTCTCAAAATCAACGATAAACCTTATTCTACCTCCAGTGCTGCAAAAACATTTTTGACCACAGGTGGTCAGAAAATAAGGTATCGATTTTCTTCACTGCCTGTTCTGGGAGAAGCCTTTTCAGAAAGCATAAAACACAGTTATGTGATTCGCATACATAAAGATTCAAGTTTAATTAATTTGGATTCTCTTGGAATGCCAATAGAAGTTAGAACTGCAGTTGAGAACGCAGTAATGAAAAGAGCGGGAATAATTGTGGTGTCAGGGGCAACTGGCTCAGGAAAATCAACGACCATACTTTCTTGTCTTAAATTTTTGAAAGAAAAAACAAGGGGCGCGAAAAAGATTATCACCCTTGAAGACCCAGTTGAGGTGGTCATAGATGGGGTTGTTCAATCCGAGATTAACGAAGCTGCAGGATATACTTTTTCAAAAGGGTTAAGAGAGGCTCTCAGGCATGACCCCGATGTTATTTTTGTGGGAGAAGTGAGGGATGAAGACTCGGCAAAACTTATTACTCAGGCTGCAGTAACAGGCCATCTTGTATTTACTACTGTTCATGCCTTTTCGCTGGAGGAAATTCCCCAACGTTTTATGTCGCTGGGCGTTGATCCTCTATCTTTGCTTGGAGCTTCTCTTCTCTTTCTGGAGCAGGTAAGAATAAGGGAATATGTGCCAGGGTCACTTGATGAAGTTAATGAAGGAGGGGAGGTTTATTTGATGGAAAGAAGAGAGATAGAAGAGATAAAAAAATACGCAAGGGATAGGGTGCTTTTTTCTGTGCTTCCCGTCACAGAAAAAATAAAAAATGCCATATATAAAGAAGGAATGAAAGCCTGGCGGAAAATTGTAAGGGCTAACCGCTTTCCTGATATCAGGACAGAAATTCTCAGGCTTTATGAGGAAAAGAGAATTTCTTCTCAGCAATTTTTTGAGTTCTTTCAGTATGGAGTGAAAAATGATAGAGATCAGGATGCTGACAATTGAGACTAAACCAAGGGGAAAAACTATTATACTGGAAGGAGAGATAAAAAAGGAGAAAAAAGGATTTATTCTGGTTTCCAGAAAGGGGAAAGTACAATTTCTTGATATAGATAACTATTTAAGTTTTACAGTGGAACTGGAAGTTTCTACTAAATACCAGGAATTAGTCGGATGGGCGGGAGCACCTTTAATAAAAGGAAATTTCAGTGTTAAAAGTATAGAATTAGGAATTATTAACAGAGAGGATTCGGAGAATGGCAAGTGGTGATAAATTTTCTCCTTCCCTTTACCAGCTATTAGAAAGGGAGGGTATAAAAGTGCTGGATAAAGTAGCTACAGGTTCCACAAAAACAGTTTATAAGGGACTATTAAAGAAAAAGGAAAAATTTTTAAATGTTGCTATAAAGATAATACCGCCAGATTTTCTCTTTTCCAGAAGCGCTCGGGAAGCTTTCCTCCGGGAGGCTGATGTTCTGAAAAAAGTGCAACATCCAAATATTGAGAAATTGATTTCTGCTTATATGACAGACGAATTTGTAATCCTTGTAACTGAGTTTATAGATGGGGTTTCTGTATATACGTATCTTGAAGAGTATCATGAAAAAAAAGGAGGGTTTATTCCCTGGGAGTTGGCTGTAGAAATATGCATAAGGGTGGGATCGGGACTTGAAGCCATTCATGCTGCTGGTTTTGTTCACAGGGATTTATCGGCAACAAATGTTATGTTATCCAGAAAAAAATCCATAAATGAGTCCGTCAAGCTGATAGATCTTGGTCTGGCTAAAAACCTTAAAAGAAATTATCTTCAATCCCTTTCTTCTATATTCCTGATCCAGGGCACCCCACTATTTTCGGCTCCTGAACTGTTAGAAGATGCCATGCTGGTGGATGAAAGGTCAGACACTTTTTCCCTTATCACGCTTTTATATTATATGCTTACCCTGGAATATCCCTTTGGTCCGGAGGAAGGGTATTATGAAAGGGTGAAAAACCGTTTTCCGGTTCCTGTGAAACATTACAGAAATGACATACCTCCCGGCATTTTAGAGGGATTGGAGGAAGTAATATGGGTCAACCTTTCCCCTTTCCCTCAGGACAGGGAAAGGCTTCCTTCGTTAAAAAAGAAATTGGAAAATTTTCTTCATTATTCTTCTTATTCAAGTTTGGCTCTTTATAAGAATCACATATTACCTTTTATTTCTCAGGTTGAGCTCAAGAAAAACAGGAACACATTTCGCTCTAAAAGCGTCTTATCTTCTCCTGCCGGGAAAATCAACCGTGTAGTTTTGCCCTCACGTAAAAAGATTAAAGGGAAAAAGAAAAAATGGATAATAGGACTTATATCAATTGGATTAGTCCTTTTGGCGATTCTGACCGGGATGTGGCTTGTTGAGAGAAGTTTCGTTAAAGTCAAACTTCTTCATGAGAAACCGGAGAAGGAAAAGATGAACACTATTTCATGGGTGGAACCTGGACATCATCGGGTGGACAACTTTTTTGGGTCCAGGGTTAAGAGAGTAATAGTAAGAAACGGAACTACGGAGATTGTACTTTCCCCAAAAGGAAAAGTTGTAAGTCATAGGTTGCTCTTCTCCCGTAAAAAGTTTATTTTTATCTTAAAAAAACAAAAAAAGCAATAATTCTGTCTTTTCTTTTAAGTGTTAAATAAATGGAAAAAATTTATTTTTCTTTTGTTCTGAAAATACTTGAGTTTGAATCCGGAATAGATTAAACTATATATGTATAGAAAATGCAAATAAAATAAAGGGAGAGTGTCATGCCAAGAAGAAAAACATCGGTGCCCAAGTCGGGAATCTTTCAGAGGATTTCCATCTCTTATCTCCCGGCACTGACGGGGTATACCACGCCTAATGCCTTTAAAAACTCTGAGCCCTATTCTCTTTTTGCAGATCAGACCTTTAAGAAAATTACCTTCAGAGTATCGGATGTGTGTTTACTTTTTGGCTATACGCCTCCGCAGCTCTTTAATTTTCTGAAGTACAACGATCCGGCAACCTTTGGTTCCATGACCGAAGAGGAACTGGAACGTGCCCATCGTCTAACTGCGGAAAACATCGTTGAAAGATTGCCCTTTTTCGTCCGTACCATTGAAGACTGGAAGGAGCGCAGGCTCAAGGAAGTGGAGAGTTCCTTTGCGAAAAAAGAGAAGGAAATAATGAAGAAGTACGGAAAGAACGAGAAGAAACTTCAGGAAAGATTAAGAGCCAACACCGTTGCCCAGAAGCAGCAAACCACAAGGGTTCTCAAAACCTACACTTCCATAAAGAAAAATGCAGAAAATGTGATAATCTGGCTTGCCAGGACCTATCCTGACCTTATTGCCACCATACCTCAGGAGACCCGCGAATGGCTGGTACAGATTTTCCCCGCATTAAAAGAGGTTTTGGGCTAAAATTATTTATCTTCGCAATTTTAGTTTTTTCTATTGCCGGGTGTAGAAGGGCTTATAGCTCTGGGGACTTTAGAAAGGCAATAGAGGTTGCCTACCAGAGGACCCTGAAGCCCACAGGGGTAAGCCTGAGAGGATTTCTCTTTGTGCTCCGCTATGATAATAATCCCTCTGCCAATGCTGTAGCCCTTTTTTATATTCAGAACCATCGGGAAAGTTTCATGTTTTTAAAATCCCGGTTTAACAATCCCGCCGAACTTCAAAACTGGCTCATTATTTATGTTAAAGAGAACATAGAGGTGAGGTATGAGTAAACTTTTTTCTGCTTTTTCCTGGTCACCTGTTTTTTCAGATAACCATCATCTTCGTCAGGTGATTGATGGAATGGAGGTTCTTGATAAATCAGAAGTGTTTTTCTTAATTGGAGGGCCATTTTTTGTTAAAAACGGAAATAGACTTCAGCGGGTAAATTTTTTTGAGGAAGATTCTACCCTTGGCTCTCTGGAAGAGGACCAGAGGGAAATTATTGCAGAGATAGTGAAGATATACAGAGAAAATGCAGGGGAACCTTCTCATGAGAGTATAAGGGAGAGAGTGGATGTGTTTTTTGAACTTAACGGTGGCTATTTCAGAGCACTGGTGGAATCATGCCGGGCAGGAACGAACCTGAGGGTCGAGATCAGAAGAATCCGAAACAACCTCTTCTCCCTGAAGGGATTGGGTTATCCGGATTCTATTTTTCAAAAACTTCTGGAGTTCACATCAGGTCTTATCTTTGTGGTCAGCCCTCCTGAAGGAGAAGCCAGAACCGCTGCTCTTTCTCTGGTGCACGAAATAGCATCTTTAAAGGAAGCGACCGCCGTGTGTTTTGAAGATAGTCTTAGCTCACTGGTTCTTTCCAAGAAAACCATGATAGTACAAAAGACCCTTGGTTTTGATTTCACATCCTGGGATTCTGTGAAAGATGAGGCATCTTCCCCTTCTTCTGTGGTTTATATAAGTGATATTAACAGTAAGGAGAAGGGCTGGACAGCCCTTTACATTGCCTTATCGGGTAAGCTCGTTGTAGTTTCCATGATCTCCGGTTCGGTAACAGAGGCCTTTCAGAAGCTGGAAGGTTTTTTCCCTCCTTTAGAAAGAAATTTCATGAGAGCTCAGCTCTCTTCTGTTTTCAGGGCTCTTATTTATCAGAATTTTGTTCCCAGGAAGGATAGTATGAATCGAAGGGTTCTTACGTTTTCAGCGGTTTTCTCTTCTCCCAGAGTGTGTACTTTGCTTATGGAAGGAAAATATAAACAGCTCGATTCTGAGTCACTTTCAGCCCCCGGAGTCTCTTATATTTCATCTCTGAAATTTCTCTATCGAAAAGGCTTTATTTCCGAAGATTCCTTTGTTTCAGAACAGAGAAGATATTACGGATACGTTGATAAGGGAGGAGAAGATAGGCCATGAGGCTGGTAGAAATAATGGTAGTACTTGCCCTTATAGGGATATTTGTTTATGCCGTTGTTCCTGGAAAAAATATGTATTCCACTGGCCGCAGGGATGCTTTGAGAGTGGCTTCATCTCTCCGGGCCTGTGCCATTTATTCGCTGGGTAATTCACAGTGCTCCCTCATTTTAAAGGGAAAGGGCTTTAGACTTACATGTTCAGGGGGATATTCAAGGGCAGGGCGGCTTTCTAATTCCATAGAACAGGAAAGAAGCTATACATGTTCTGAAGGGGTGATTGAAAATCCTGCTCCTATACTTCTGGGACATTTTGTTGTGAGGGTTGAAAGAAGGGGAATTAACGTGGAGGTCTTAAAATGAAGGATTCTGGCTTTTCCCTTGTAGAGCTTCTTGTAATAATTGCTGTAGCTTCGGTTATTCTAATAGCAGTTTTTGATGGGTTTTCAGTTTCTCTGAGAACGTCTTATCACGCCCTTTGTTCTTCCAGGGGAGCCATGCTTGCCCAGAAGTATTCCTCGATGATTAAGGCAGGTTTAAGTGTTCCTGCAACGGTTCGTGAGGGAAATTATGTGCTTAAATTAAAAAACAGGAGAATCCCTGGAAACAGGGAGGCAGTGATAATTGAAGTTTTTGTGGGAAGGAGAAAATGCGTGGAGTTACCGGTAAAGTAAGGGGAATTACTCTATTGGAAGCCCTTATATACTTATTTATTTCTTCAGTTCTTATTGCCATTTTTGCAACTTCCTTTCTGGGGGCCAAAAGGAGTGTGGAAACCATGGTGAAGGAGCAGAAGAAGATAGATTTTGTATGGAAACTCTCAGGCATATACGACTATCTACTGGCGAGTGAAGCCAATCTCCTTTCAGGATTAAAGAGGATTTATCTGGAGGATGATGGAATTTACATCCCTGTGGTTTCACCCTATGAAAGACCATATTTTTCTCTTAACGGGGCTCCCGACGGGTTTTATGCCGGAGAGTGCAATAATGGAAGGCTATCCCTGTATCTTGTCAGAAAAAACAGGGTCAGCAATTTACATGGAGGTTGCTCCAGGCCTCCCTTTTATTATTTGGGCTATGGCGGTATACCCGCATTTGCGGCTATTAAATCAGGACAGAACGGGGAAAGGATGCTTGTGGAAGGAGTTGAGGGCAGAACTTACATTACTTCTCTCGGACAGGGCAGCTTTTCCCTGGAAATGAGGAACAGAAATGGAACTCCTGCCGCGGATTCTACAGATGCAGTATTTCTTTCCATTAAATTTACCCCTGAAAACCTGGAGGTTTCCACATGGAGAGCAGAATGAGAGGAACAATATCGTTGTTGGCCCTTGTGGTTCTTTCAAGCCTGGCTCTTATTCTGGCTTTGACACTTTCATGGGCCATGGAGTCAAGGGCAGAGGGTAATTTTCTCTCGGACCTTCAGCGGGTTATATCCTCTCTTGATCTCGGTATCGAAGAGGCCAGAGCAGGCTTTCCAGAGCCCGCCTTCTTCGATTTTTCCATGGAAGGAATTCGCATTTATTCCGGAGCTTTTACCCCCTCTGTTACAAATCAGATTACAGAGGACGTTCCTTCTTTAATTCAATTTTCTTATGAAGAAGTAAAGGCTGTGGTTATGGAAACCTCGGTGACCGCTGAGAGCAAAATCTCAAACCGTGGGATTATAAGAAGGTCCAAGAGTATCTTAAGTACAGTTCTGGTGCCAAGATAGGAAAGGGAACGGGCCTTTTCAGGACCGTTCCCCTATTTGATGATTATTTTATTTTCTCCCAGGTCGCTATTTCTATTACCCGGTAATCAGGAGAAAAGGCTGTGGTTTCCCTTGAGAAGTTGTACGTCCAACCAAGACTGGGCAGTGGACCTGCGGCCTCGGTTGTAACAAGAAATTTGGCCGGGAGTGTGCCGAAACCGTCAGCCTGGATAAGAGGATTGGTGCTGTCGCCGTGCTGGGGGTCAAGGGGTACCCATCCATAACCCGGGAAGTAAACTTCGCTCCACCTGTGGAAGACCCAGTCATACCCGGTGCCTCTTTCCACCACAGAGCCCACGTATCTTGCAGGGATTCCTGCTGCTCTAAGAAGTGCAACGAAACTGAATGTGTACTCAGAGCAGGAACCAGAACCTCTTTGCAGCACAACAGGGGCAGGATTCCAGCCTCCTGCAAGTTCATAATGCAGGGTTTGCATCACAAAGTGATAGATCTTGCGTACTTTTCTGTAATAGTTTGTTTCTCCCTTTAAAATTCTTTTCACTGTCTCCTGAATGTACTTGTTGTGGATGTCGTATTTCTCGCCGTCTCTCAGGTAAATTTTCTTCACATTTTCTGGTATTTCTCCCTTCATCCAGTCCGGGCTGAGGAAATAATGTACAGGATAAAGTTCTGCTTCTATTATCACGGAACATTCTCTTTTTTCGCCGGGCTTTAAGTTTTTAACTCTGCAGTCCAGTATCTTCTGTTCATCCTCCATCCTGTAGGTCCCCCTGAAATTCGGGGTTATTTTGAGTATTTTCTGGAAGTTTCTATCCTTTGGAATGGCAAAATGGAGCACTGCTTCCTTTATTCCCTTTCCTCCGGCTATGAGGCCCTGGGTTACGGTGATTTTCCACCTCTGGCCTTTCCCTCTTATAAATTTCTTTTTGAAGAATTCATTGATATTAACTTCAACTATCTTTCCAAGATCAAAGTCAGCGATTTTTGCGATGCCGTTTTCGTAGCTTATCCCGGTGGGCTTTTCTCCATTGTAGGGGAAGTAGTTGAGCATCCATCCAGTATCAGGGTCAAATTGATAAATGTATTTCAGTTTGGAATCGGTTGCCCACAGATACCCGTTTGAATAGTCAAGGGCAGAGACTGTTCTTGAGGGGGCATTGAACGAAAAATAATCAGTGCCGTCTTCGGGGGAGATCCTGTATATCTTCCTTGAAGAGGCTACCCAGAGGGATTTCCTGTCTGGATCCCAGGCTATCCCTACCAGAGTGGATGGAGTGTCAAGAACCCTTACGAATTCGCCGTTTTTATCAATGGCTACAGCCTTTGCCTCCATTCTTGAGCATACCCAGACGTATTTTCCGTCGTAGGTAATGTCCGTGGGAATAACCAGTCCGGTGTCAAGTTTTTTGCCGTTTACAACAACAGTGGAAGAGTCAAGATCCAGTAGAGCCTTAACCCCTCCCTTCCAGTAGAGTCCCATCGGGTGTTTAATCCCGGCTATAATTGCAAGTGAAAGGATGATAAATGTAATTACCTTTCTCATTTTTCCCTCCTGTGTTTATTGTACGGATAAATAGGGGTAATAGTAAAGAGTTTTTATTATCCCTGCAGGAAATCCCGTTGAGTAGCATTGACTTTTGTTGTAATATAACTCCATGAGCAAAAAGTTCATGATATACAACACCCTTTCGGGAAGGATTGAGGAATTCAAACCCCTTGAGGAAGGAGTTGTTAGATTATATACCTGCGGACCCACGGTTTACGATTATGCTCATATAGGCAATTTCAGGAGTTATGTGGCTGAAGACCTTCTTAAAAGGTTCCTCAAGTTCCTGGGATACAGGGTAATTCATGTAATGAATATTACAGATGTGGACGATAAAACAATTGCAGGGGCGCGCACCGAGGGAATAACTCTCAAGGAGTTTACAAGAAAGTATGAAAAGGCCTTTTTTGAGGATATAGAAACTTTGAGACTGGATAAGGCGGATTATTATCCAAGGGCTACCGAGCATGTGGAGGATATGATAAAGATAATTCAGGGTTTGCTGGAGAAGGGGTTTGCCTATGAAAAGGACGGTTCCATTTACTACAGGATTGCTGCTTTTCCGGAATACGGGAAGCTCTCCAAAATAAAGAAGGAAGAATTGAAGGCAGGGGTTCGCATTGATTCTGATGAGTACGAAAAGGAGGATGTCAGGGATTTTGCCCTGTGGAAAGCTCACAAACCCGGGGAACCCTCATGGAAAGCTCCCTTTGGTGAGGGCAGGCCCGGCTGGCATATAGAATGCTCGGCTATGAGCATGAAGTATCTTGGTCCTACCCTTGATATACATGCTGGCGGAGTGGACAACATCTTCCCTCACCATGAAAACGAAATAGCCCAGTCCGAAGCTTACACCGGAAAAACCTTTGTTCGTTACTGGTTCCACGTTCAGCACCTGATTGTTAACGGTGAAAAGATGAGTAAGTCCAAGGGCAATTTTTATACCCTCAGGGATCTGCTGGCCATGGGATTTTCTCCACGAGCCATAAGATATCTTTTGCTTACCACTCATTACAGGAAGGTTTTAAACTTTACCTTTGATGCCCTCTATCAGGCAACAGCCTCACTGAAAAGGATCACTGATTTTCTTTTCGAGCTCGAAACCAGGAAGTTTTCTGAGGGGGAAAGTGAGGAAGCCAGTCGGATGATTGAAAAGACGAGAGACGATTTTACAGAAGCACTGGCTGATGACCTCAATATTTCCGGGGCAATGGCTGCGGTATTTGAAATGATACACTGGGGCAACAAGGCCATGGAAGAAGGAGTGATTAAGAAGAGGGATGCTGAAAGAATAAAATCCCTGTTTTATGACCTCGATCGGGTGCTTGCTGTACTGCCTGAAAGGATTATAGAGGAGCTTCCAGACGATATTATGGCTCTGATAAAAAAGAGAGAGGAAGCGAGAAAGAATCGGGATTTTGCCACTGCTGACCGTATAAGGGACGAACTTTTTCAGAGGGGCATAGTTCTGGAGGACACAAAGGATGGAACCAGATGGAAGGTCATAAAAGATTGAACCTTGGAAAAAAGGGAGAAGAAAAAGCAGAGAAGTTCCTTAAAAGAAAGGGTTACAGAATACTGGAGAGAAATTTTAGAATAAAGGGGGGAGAGATAGACATAGTGGCGGAAAAGGGTGGGGAGATCGTGTTCGTTGAGGTCAGAACCCGTTCATCCGATGATTTTATGAGCCCGGTAGAATCCCTTACCCCTGCAAAGAGGGAGAAGCTGAGAAGGGCAGCCGAGGTATTCCTTATCTCCAGGGGACTTGAGCTTAATCCGTGCAGATTTGATTTTGTGTCCATTGTTAAAGATGGTTCCAGATATAAGATAGAACATCTGGAGAACGTTTATATATGAGCGAGTTCAGGAAGAATCCAGTAACCGGACGCTGGGTAATAATAGCTCCGGAAAGAAATTTAAGGCCACATCAGTTTGGTAAAAGGGAAAAGTTCAGGCACGTTGGTTCTCCAGAGAGCTGTCCCTTCTGTCCGGGAAATGAGAAGGAAACTCCCCCCGAGGTTTATGCCCTCAGAAAACCTTCGACACCTCCGGATTCTCCTGGATGGGAGGTGAGGGTTGTTCCCAACAAGTATCCGATCCTCGACAGGCAGGCTGAACTCAGGTGGTTTGACCGGGCCCTTTTTAAACGAATAACCGGTTTTGGTTATCACGAAGTTATCATTGAAACAACTGATCATTATAAAACTATTCCAGAAATGGAAATAGAGGAAATAGAGAAGATATTTTTCACCTATCAGAAAAGACTGAATGCCCTCAGAGGGGATAAAAGAATAAAATACGTAATTATTTTCAAAAACCACGGTGAGGAAGCAGGGGCTTCCATTTCCCATTCCCATTCTCAACTACTTGCTCTGCCATTTGTTCCTCCTTCTGTAGAAAAGGAAATAGAAGTGGTGAAGGAGTTTTATCTCAAAGAAGGGAATTGTGCCCTTTGTTTGATGCTTCAGGAAGAAATGAAGGGGAAGGAAAGGATTGTGGAGAAAAACGAACAATTTGTTGCCTTTATCCCCTTTGCGTCTGATTTTCCCTTCGAGGTATGGATAGCTCCCAGGGGCCATTCTTCCAGCTTTGAAAATCTGAATAAAGAAGGGATAAGAAGGCTGGCTGAAATTTACCGGAACGTATTGCGGCGGGTGGACTCTGTTCTGGAAAGGCCATGTTATAATGCAGTTCTACATACGGCGCCCTTTGAGGGAGAACATAAGGAGTATTTTCACTGGTATTTGCAGATAATCCCTCAGATAACAAGAATTGCAGGATTTGAAATGGGGAGCGGAATTCTGGTGAATGTGGCTCCCCCGGAACAGGCAGCAGATTTTCTAAGGAGGGCAGAATGGAAAAAATAGTCCTTTCGGGAAACCTCAAAATAGAGGATGCAGTTCGTTTTGGAATTGAGCCTGAAATTAAAGTGGAACTTCCTTCAACGGTTCGTGAGAAGATAAGAAAGGGCAGACGACTTCTTGAGACCCATCTGAAGGAAAGGGTTTACGGGGTTAATACCGGATTTGGGGCTCTGGCAGGTGAAATTATTCCTGCAGACAGGATAAGGTTGCTTCAGGAAAATCTTATTAAGAGCCATCACGCAGGGTTGGGAAATTACGTT